>NZ_JBSFVZ010000010.1:0-278845 GCF_053592575.1 Streptomyces sp. NPDC002640
ACTCCGTCACCCTATTTGAAGCGGGACCGTGGCTAACGTCCCTCACACAGCAGCGACGCCCTGAGCTGCAACGACGCCAAACAAACCCGAGATAACCATCACGCGGGTGCGCTACGACGAGACCTGCCTGCCCGACCCCGTCTCCCCCTACGGCGCCGCGAAGGCCGCCGCCGAGACCGCGGTGCGGCTCCTGCTGCACGGGTCCGTCGTGGCCCGCACCTCGCTGATCGTCGGTCACGGCAGGTCCGAGCACGAACGCCTGGTCCGCGACCTCGCGGCCGGCACGCGGGAGGGGGTCCTCTTCACCGACGACGTCCGCTGCCCCGTCCACGTCGACGACCTGGCCGCCGCCCTGTGGGAGGTGGCGCTGTCCGACGCGGCGGGCATGGTCCACCTCGCCGGCCCGGACGCGCTGAACCGGTACGAGCTGGGCCTGCTCATCGCCCGGCGCGACGGCCTCGACGGCACCCGGCTGCGCGCGGGCCTGCGGGCCGGGAGTTCCGTGCCCGGCCCCCTCGACGTCCGGCTCGACTGCGGCGCCACCCTGCGGCGGCTGCGCACCCGACTCCGCGGGGCGCGCGAGTTCCTCGCCGCCTCCGACCGCGACGACGGCGGACACGGCGGACACGGCGTTGACCGCGGTGACAGCGGTGGCGGTGACAGCGGTGACAGCGGTGACGGCGGTGACGGTGGCGCCTACGGCGCACGGCCCGCGGGCGAGGGGGCGGTCCCCTCCGACCGGCCGACGCCCGTCGGCTGAGGAGGGGGCGCGTCCCGCCGCCGTCCCGGTAGCGGACCAGCCGGGGGTACGGTCATGGCCGGCCCGTACGAGACGTCCCCCGGAGCGACGATGACCGATGCCACGCCGGACGCCCCGTCCGCCGTGCCTCCCGGCACGGAACTGGTCCTGCGGCCCCCCGGCCGCGCCGTGGACCGCCGCGCGGTCCTCTGGTGGACCGCGCAGGCCGTGCTCACCGTCGCCCCGCCGGTCCTCGTGCTGTGCGTGCTGGCCCAGTTGGTCCCTCCGGCCCGCGGGTGGCTGCTGTTCTCCGCGGCCGTCGTCGGCGTTCCCGGGCTGATCTACACCGCCGTGATGCCGGCCTGGCGGTTCCGGGTGCACCGCTGGGAGACGACGGGGGAGGCGGTGTTCACCCGGGCGGGCTGGGTGCGGCAGCAGTGGCGGATCGCGCCGCTGTCGCGCATCCAGACGGTCGACACCGTCCGAGGGCCGCTGCAGCAGTTGTTCGGGCTGTCCACCGTCACCGTCACCACCGCCTCGGCGGCGGGACCGGTGACGATCGACGGCCTGGACCACGCGCTCGCCCGCGAGTTGGCGGAGGAGCTGACCCGGATCACCCGGGCGACCCCGGGCGACGCGACATGAACGGCTCCGGCGACTCCGCCGGCTGGCGGCGCCTGGATCCCCGGATCGTCGTCGCCACCGCCGTCTGGTGCGCGCTGCTGGGCGTCGTCGCCCTCGCCGTCCTGTGGTGGCGCGACGCGCCGTGGTGGCTGTACGCGGCCGTCCCGGCGGCCGCGCTCTGGCTGCCGGCCTACGAGGGGATCCGCTGGCACCGCACGACCTACCGCCTCACCTCCGAACGCGTCGAGTTGAGGACCGGTGTGGCGGTGCGCAGCCACCGGTCCGTCCCCCGGCAGCGGGTGCGGAGCGTCGACGTGTCGGCCAACCCGGTGCACCGCATCCTCGGCATCCGCACGGTCAGGATAGGCACCAGTCACCGCGTCGGTTCCGGGCAGGACGCGGTGCTCACCCTGGACGCGCTCGCCGTGCGGGACTCCGACGCGCTGGGCGAGCGGTTGCTGCGCGGCCGGGGTGCGGGTGAGGACGGCGGCGACAGCGCCACCCTCGCGCGGATCCGGTGGAGCTGGCTGCGGTTCGCCCCGCTGTCGGTCGTGCCGCTCCTCCTCGGCCTCAGTGCCGTCGGGGGCCTCTACAACCTGCTGGACCTGCTCGGCGCCGAACCCGACACCGTGCTGGTCCCGCGCCTGATCTCCTGGCTGACCGGCTCGGCCGACCTGCTCACGGTCGTCCCGCTCGCCGTCCTGGCGGTGCTGACGGCCGGCGTCGTCGGGGCGCTCGGGCTGTACGTCGAGATGTGGTGGGACTTCCGCCTGACGCGCGAGCCGAACGGCACGCTGCGCGCCGCCCGCGGGCTGGTGGTGACCCGCTCGGTGTCGCTGGAGGAGGAGCGGCTGCGCGGGGTGGAGATCGCCGAGCCGCTGCTGCTGCGCCGGGGCGGCGGCGCGTACACCTACGCGGTCGCCACGGGCGCGGGCACCGTGGAGGAGGAGCTGCGCGTCCACAACACCGGCGCGCTGCTGCCTCCCGCTCCCCTGGCCGAGGCGCACCGGGTCGCCGCCGCGGTCCTGGGCGAGGAGCGGGACCCGACCGAGTCGGTGCGTCTCCTGCCGCACACCCGGCTCGCCCTGCACCGCATGCTGCGCCTGGTCCTCCTCGCGGGCCTCGGCGTCGGCGGCGTCCTGGTACTGCTCGGGGTGCTGCTGACGCCCGTCCTGGTGCACGCCGGCTGGATCGCGGCCCTCGTCGTCTGGGCGGCGGGCGCCCCGTTCGCCGTCGACGCCCACCGCAACCTCGGGCACGGCGTCACCGGCCGCTACCTGGTCACCCGGCACGGCACCCTCAAGCGCCGCACCGTCGCCCTGCGCCGCGACGGGGTGATCGGCTGGAACATCACTCAATGGGCGTGGCACCGCCGCTCGAGGCTGAGCCGGCTCACCGCCACCACGGCGGGCGGGCGCGGCGCCTACCACGTCAAGGACGTCCTGCTCCCGGAAGGGCTGCGCTTCGCCGACGAGGCCGTTCCGGGGCTGCTGGAGCCCTTCCTGGTCCGGGCACCGGTCGTGCCGGACGCGCGGGCCACCCGTAGGCTCGGCCCACATCCGCACTCCGAGGGGGCACCATGACCAGCAGGTTCACCGAATTGGTCGTCGACTGCCACGACCCGGAGCGGCTCGCGGCCTTCTGGTGCGCGGTCCTGGACTTCCAGGTGATCGACCGCGGCGAGGGGAAGGTCGAGATCGGTTCCTGGACCCCCACCGTGGAGCAGGTCCGGGCCCGCCAGATGCCGCCCACCCTGCTGTTCGTCCGGGTGCCCGAGGGCAAGGCGGTGAAGAACCGCCTCCACCTCGACGTCAGCCCGGTCGACCGCGGCACGCGGGAGGAGGTGGCCCGGCTGCTGGAGCTGGGGGCCACCACGGTGGACGCGGGCGAGGGCACCGACCGCACCTGGGTGGTCATGGCCGACCCCGAGGGCAACGAGTTCGACGTGCTGCGCACGCTGGCGCCCGCCGCCGGCTGACCGGCGGCCGACCGGCTGACCGGCTGACCGGCTGACCGGCTCCGGGTGCCGGTCCTCAGCACCGCCGGAGGCAGGCCCCTAGCACTGCCAGAGGAAGGCGCCCTCGCCGCACGGCCCGCAGACGAAGGCGTACGCCACCCCGTTGCCGCCGAAGTTCATCGCCGTGGCGTGGTTCGGGCCTTCCTCCAACTGGGCCACCAGGTCCATGCGTCGGTGGCAGCTCCCGCAGGACGGCGTCTCGTCGGCCTGCAACCACTCCGGCCGGCCGCCGAGTTGACCCAGCACGTGCCGCAGCGTCCGCCCGTCGACGGCGGCCCACTCCTCGCGGGCGCTGCCGTAGTCGTCCAGCGGCGACTCCGTCAGTTCCACGGCGTTGGCCTCCCCGAGGAACAGCATCTCCTCGCTCTCCGCCGCCGGCGCGGGGATCGGCGTCAGCCCCTCCGCGGGGTACAGGTGCAGCGCGTTGGCCCCGTCGGTGGGGCTCCACGCCTCGCACATGCCGGGGTCGGTCTGGCACATGAAGAGCGCCATGACGAGCCCGGCCCGCCCGTTGGCGGGTGCCGTGGGCCGCGTCGGGCCGTCGAGCAGGAACTGGGCCAGGAACTGCATCGGCCCCTCGCATTCGGCGCACATCGGCCACGCCGTCCCGGCGGGAGCCAGCGGCACTCCCCCGGTGCGCGTGACCAGCGCCTCCGGCTCCGCGGGCCCGGCGTAGGTCAGCAATGTCGTCGTCATGCCTGGACACTACCGACCCCGCACGGCTCCACCGCCGGCCGGGTCGGCGGCAGCGTGCGCGGCCTACGCCGCCCCGGCTCCGGTGCTCTTGAAGACCTGCCGTGCGTGCCACTCGACGTGCACCGGTGCCGGCCTCGGCCGTCCGGGCCGGGGTGCGGCCACCGGCCGCCCCTGGAGCGCGTCGACCGCCCGGCCCGCCTCGCTCCGGGCCACGTACACCGGGGAGACCTGGATGCGCAGATCGGGCCGGAGGCCGAGCACCCCGACGTCGAACAGGGTGTGGTGCAGGGCGCACAGCGCCAGCCCGTTGGCGACCTCGTCGGGCCCGTCCTGGCTGTGCCACCGGACATGGGCGGCCTCGAGCCCCACCGGGTGCCGCCCGAGGGCCCCGTCGAACCCGCAGAAGGCACAGGCGTACGCGTAGGCGTGCAGCACCTCTTCCGTGAACCCGGCCCGCCGCTTCCGTCGTCGTCCGCGTTCCACGGCCAGGTCCGCGACTGCGCCGAGGCCCGCCGGGTCCAGGCCGACCGCCTCGCAGATCGCCGGCTCGAGCGCGGGGGTGAAGTGCTGGTCCATCAGCAGCCGGACGGCCTGTCCCAGCACCCCGGGCCGGGACAGCAGCAGCTCCACGTCCGGCCGCAACCGTCCGTGCGCGCCCCGCGCCCGGAGCCGTCCGCCCCGCTCTGCGGTGTCGGGGCCGATCTCCCGCCCCTCCTGGTCCCGTACGTCCCACAGGGCCCGCTCCAGGTGGACGAACGGCATGGCGGCCCGCTCCCGCGCCCGGCCCGGGCTCCTCACCGTCGGCCCGAAGTCGTTGATCAGCCGGCTGACGGGTTCCTCCGCCTCGTCGTAGGAGACGTGGGTGGTGCCCGTCCCGGCGAACCTCCCCAGCAGCCACAGCACCAGGAGCGGTTTGTGCGGCGCCCGCCTGCCGCCGATCTGGGCCTGCCGCAACGCGGCGAGCCGGCGCATCAGTTCGTCCCGCGTCATCCGCCCCGGCCCGGCCTCGCCACCGCGCTCCCCCACACCGCCCCCTGTCGTCCGCGCACGGGTGCACGATCCTTCCCCGCGCCATGGTGCAGCACTATAAGCTGACGATCTTTCTGCGCCGGGCGGTGCGCGGTCGGCACGGCCCGCCACGGCGGCGCCACCGGCCGGAAGCCGTGCCGCCCCTCTGGAGGTTCCGTGGACGTCACCGCCCTCGCCCACCCCGACAGGCTCTGGTCCGTCGAGGAGGTGCTGTCCAGCCCCGGCCCGGTCCCGGCTGCCGCCGGCGTGTACGGCTGGCACTTCGAGAAGCCCCCGCACCCCGAACTGCCCGGCGGGCGCCTGCTCTACGTCGGCATGGCTCCGCGTCGCACGACCACCGGGACCAGCACGCAGAACCTGGCCACACGGGTGCGCTACCACTGCCGGGGCAACGCCGCCGGCTCGACGCTGCGGCTCTCGCTCGGCTGCCTGCTCGGCCTGGAGCTCCGCCGGGTCGGCAGCGGCCGGCGCCTGACCTTCGGCAGGGAGGGCGAGGCCGAGCTGAGCCGGTGGATGGCGGACAACGCGCGCGTCTGCTGGGTGGAGCACGCCGAGCCCACCGCCCTGGAGTCCCGGCTCATAGCCGAGCTCGACCTGCCGCTGAACATCGACCAGAACAGGCACAACGCCTTCTACGGGCGGCTCCGGAGCATCCGGGCCCAGGCCAGGTCCACGGCACGGGAGTTGCCCGTCACCGCGTAGCGGGGGCGGCACCGGTCACCGAGACAGGCGCGTCGCCGCCTGCGCCTCTGCCGCCCGGAGGAGCCCGGCAGCCTCCGGGTGCGGTCCGCGGTTCGCCCATTCCAGCGGGGACATGCCGGTGCCGTGGTCCTCCCGCAGGTGGGGATCGGCGCCGTGGGCCAGCAGCTGGCGGATCGTCGCGGTGTGCCCCCAGCAGGCGGCCGCGCACAGCGGCGTGCCCTCCGAGCCGAGGCCACGGCTCTCGGTGTCGGGCGAGGCTCCGGCTTCCATGAGCACCCGGGCCACCTCGGCCTCGCCCTGCACCGAGGCCAGGTACAGCGCAGTGGCGCCCTCACCGTTCCGCCCCTCCGGACTCGCCCCCCTGCGCAACAGGGCCCGCGTGCGCGGGACGTCGCCGGCCAGCACCGCCTCGAACAGCCGACGGGACAGCTTCTTCTGCGCGCGCCGCTTCATGACCGCCGAAGCTGACGAGAACGCATACGCCGGGGCTACCCGGCTCGCCTGAGGCGGACGACGGCGAACCACACGGCGCCCAGGACGACCAGGAACAGCGGCAGCGCGCCGGGCTCGCCCTCCGTGGTGATCATGAGCACCATCAGCGCGAGTCCGATCGCGCTGATGCCTGCCGGCACGGCCGTCTTCATCGAGTTCCCCCCAGGGTGGGCCACCACATCTACCTATCGACTATCGGCAACGATCTATCGAATGTCAATAGAAGGGGGTCGCCTCGTCAGCGGCGGAGCTGGTCGCGTACCCACCCCGGCGCGGGGTTCGTGCGGTACCGGCCGGCGGCGAGCACGGTCGGTACGGTCTCGTCGCCGTCGTTCGCGGCCCGGACCTCCGCCGCGGCGGCCGGGTCGCGCCAGATGTCGACCCAGTGTGCCTCGCGGGCGCGGCGGCCCAGCCGGAGACGGAGGCGGAGGCAGTACGTGCAGCCGGGGCGCCAGAACACGACGGGCCGGCCGTCGGCCTGGCTGCGGCGGTGCGCCTCGGCGGCCGTCACCGGCCGCGGGAAGGAGAGCGGCGAGTACACGCCGGCGAGCAGCGCGAAGGCGAGCAGGGTCGCGACGGCGACGTCGACGTCGCCGCGGGACAGCCGCGCGGCGGCGAGGAGGGCGCCGGCGGTGAGGAAGAGCGCCGGGAGCGCCCAGGGGCGGGCCATGGGGGCGACCCTACCGACCGGTCGACGATGCCGTCGCGCCGCCCTGGGCGGGGCAGCGAGGCGCGACGGCACCGTCGAGTCAGACCGCTTCGAGGAGCTGCGGCCCGTTGCTGCGGGTGTTGTTCACGGCGGTGGAGACGGGGCGCGCGTGGAGGCGGCCCTCCGCGGGCTGGGTGAGGAGGTCGCGGAGGTGCGCGGTGTCGTCGTGCTGGGGGTCGAGCCAGGCCTCGTAGTGGTCGGGGGTGAGGGCGAGCGGCATCCGGGGGTGGACGCGGCCTGCCGCGTCGGTGGCCTCGGTGGTGATGATGGTGCAGGTCAGCAGCCAGGCGGCCGGGTCGTCGCCGTCCTTGACCTCGGGGTTGCGCCAGTACTCGTACAGCCCGGCGAGGGCCATCACCTCGCCGTCGGTGGGGTGGATGAAGTACGGCTGCTTGCGGACCTTGCCGGTCTGCTCGTCCTTCACCTGCTCCCACTCGTAGAAGCCGTCCGCGGGGAGCAGGCAGCGGCGGCGGACGAACGCGGCGCGGTAGGCGGACTTCTCGTGCACGGTCTCCACGCGGGCGTTGATCATGCGCGAGCCGATCTTCGGGTCCTTCGCCCAGGAGGGCACCAGGCCCCAGCGCAGGGTCCGCAGCTCCCGGCGTACCGGCGTGTCGTCCTCGGCTCCCTTCCGGGCGCGCTCCAGGACGGCGTAGACCGGGTCGGTGGGGGCGACGTTCCAGCTCTGCTCCAGGGTCTCCTCGGGGCGCCATTCGGCGACGTCGAAGAGCTTGGTCAGTTCCTGAGGGCTCCGGGTGGAGACGTATCGGCCGCACATGCCTCCACTCTGGCACGGTCCGCCCCGCGGTCGGGGGTGTTCCCGGTACCGGCGCACCCCCTTGACCGTGCCGCACGGGCTGCCCTGCCGCCGTCCGGGTGCACGGGCCCGCGGGGCGGAGGGAGAATGGAACGGCGAGATACCGAGATACCGAGATACCGAGCGCGAACGGCCCGTCGCGCCACGATCCGCTCGGCCCTGCCGGACGTCGCGTGCCCCTGAGTCCGTCCGCCGCTCACGGACTCCGGACAGAGGTGTGCATCATGGCCACGACCGGCAACGGCGCCACGGGCGCCGGAGGCGCGACGGACGCGCTGGACACGGCGGTGCTGGACAAGCTGCGCCAGGCGATGCGGGGCGAGGTGGTCGCCCCCGGTGACCCCGGTTACGACGAGGCGCGCAGCGTCTACAACGCGATGGTGGACCGGCGCCCCTCCGCGGTGGCGCGCTGCGTGGACGTCGGCGACGTGCGGGCGGTGCTGTCGCTGGCCCGGGACACGGGCGCGGAGCTGACCGTGCGCGGGGGCGGCCACAGCGGGCCGGGGCTGGGGGTGGCGGACGACGCGGTGGCCCTGGACCTGTCGCCGATGCGCTGGGTCAGGGTGGACCCCGAGGCACGGACCGCCCAGGTGGGGGGCGGCAGCCAGCTGGGCGACCTCGACCACGCGGCGCACACCTTCGGCCTCGGCCTTCCGTCCGGGATCAACTCGACGACCGGGGTGAGCGGCCTGACCCTGGGCGGCGGCCACGGGCATCTCACCCGCACGTTCGGCCTGACCGTCGACAGCCTGCTCTCCGCCGACGTGGTCCTCGCCGACGGTTCCTTCGTGACCGCGTCCGAGGACGAACACCCCGATCTCTTCTGGGCGTTGCGCGGCGGCGGGGGCAACTTCGGGGTGGTCACCGAGTTCACGTTCCGGCTGCACCCGGTGGACACGGTCACCGTGGGCCTGACGGCGTGGCCGGTCGACCGCGCCTCCGACGTGCTGCGCTGGTACCGCGAGTTCCTGCCGGCCGCGCCCGAGGAGCTCAACGGCTTCTACGCCGCGATGTCCGTGCCGCCCGGGCCGCCGTTCCCGGAGGAGATGTACGGGCGGACCGTCGCGGCGGTGGTCTGGTGCTGGGCCGGGGAGCGGGAGGGCGACCGGCTGGAGCGGCTGCTCGCCGCCGTGAACGAACCGGCGCCCGCGGCCTTCCACTTCACCGCGCCCCTGCCGCTGCCCGCCCTGCAGAGCATGTTCGACGACCTGCTCCCGAAGGGCCTGCAGTGGTACTGGCGGGGCGACTTCTTCGACGACATCTCCGACGGGGCCGTCGAGGTGCACCAGCGGTTCGGGGCGGACCTGCCGAGCGGGCTGTCGACGATGCACCTCTACCCGATCGACGGCGCCGCCCACCGGGTGGGTGCCGACGACACGGCCTGGGCCTACCGGGACGCCGTCTGGTCGGGCGTGATCGCCGGCATCGACCCGGACCCGGCCAACGCGGAGGCGCTGCGCCGGTGGTGCGTGGACTACTGGGAGGCGCTGCACCCGCACTCGATGGGGGGCGGCTACGTCAACTTCATCGGCGAGCACGAGGGGACGGAGCGGGTCCGGGCGACGTACCGCGGCCATTACGACCGGCTGGCCGAGGTCAAGCGCGCCTACGACCCGGAGAACCTCTTCCACCGGAACCAGAACATCCGTCCCGCCGCTGCCTGAGCCGCCCGGCCGGGGCCCGGGCCGGCCCCCCAGGTCGACGAAACCCGCTGGTCACCGCCTCCGGTTGCCGTTAGCGTCGGTCCTCCCGGCGGGCGCTGCCGGCGTCCGCCCAAACCAGGAGAGCCGTTCCGATGACCAGCCCCCGACCGACGACGACCCTGTGGCGCCCCACCGGCACGAAGGAGCTGGAGCTGGTGCGCGAGTCGGGGTGGCGTGCCTGGCCGCCGCGGCTGCCGGAGCAGCCGATCTTCTACCCGGTGCTGAACGAGGACTACGCGGTGCGGATCGCGCGGGACTGGAACGTCAAGCACGACGGGGCCGGTTACGTCACGCGGTTCGAGGTCGACTCCGCCTTCCTGCGCCGGTACCCGGTCCGGCAGGCGGGCGGGCGCACGATCCTCGAACTGTGGGTGCCGGCGGAGGAGCTGGACGACTTCAACGCGCACATCGTCGGCCCGATCGAGGTCGTGCACGAGTTCCGCCGAGGGGTGGTCAGGTGAGGTTCAGTCCGCCGTCCAGCACGACGACCTCGCCGGTGAGGTAGGGCGCGGCGATCAGGGAGGCCACCAGGTCGGCGACGTCGGCCGGCCGGGCGGGGCGGCGCATGGGCGAGCGCTCGCGCCAGAGTGCGTGGGCGTCCGCCCAGTCCTTGGTCATGGGCGTGTCCACCAGCCCGGGCGCGACCGCGTTGACCCGCACGTCGGGGCCGAGCGCGGCGGCGAGCAGCCGTGTCACGTGGTTGAGCGCGGCCTTGCTCGCCGCGTACGGCACGGAGGAGCCCTTGGGGCGCACCCCGGCGTGGCTGGTGATGTTGACGATGCTGCCCCCGCCGGGGGCCTCGCGCAGGGCGGGGAGCGCGGCGGTGCAGAGCACCCAGGGGGCGATCAGGTTGACTTCCAGGAGGCGCCGCCAGTCGGCGGGGGTCGCGGCGGCGAGGTCGGCGTGCGGGACGGGCCAGCTGATGCCGGCGTTGTTGACCAGCACGTCCAGTCGACCGCACCGGTCGAGCGCGGTCCCGACCAGCGCGCGGGCCTCGTCCTCCACCTCCAGGTCCGCCCGCACGTACTCCCCGCCGAGTTCGGCCGCCAGTGCCTCACCGGCCGCCACGCTGGAGCGCGAGTGCACCACGACCCGCATCCCGTCGGCCGCCAGCCTCCGCGCGACGGCCTCGCCGATGCCCGACGTCGACCCGCTGACCAGGGCGACCGGCCGTTCCGCTCGTTCGTTGCTCATTCCGCGGATCCTGTCACGCCGACGGCCCCGAGCTGCGGCGAGGTGCGCCTTCAGCGGGTGCAGACGACGGTGACGAGGGTGACCGGTCGGGCTGTCGCCGCTGCCGGAGCGACGCCGGTGATCCGGGGGCCTGGTGCGGGTCGCGGTGCGGGCCGTGTCGCCCGGCCGTCCGGCCTCACGGGTGCATGCGTGCGCCCTTGAGGACCTTGTCGACGGGGTTGCGCGGGCCGTGGACGGCGAGGCCCACCAGGTCGAGTTGGTCGCGGTGGACGGCGCGGACCGCGGCGCGGTTGTCGTGGTCGTTGCCGGTGGCGAACAGGTCGGAGGTGAAGACGGCGCGGGGCAGCGCGCGGGAGAGGGCGCGGCCGTGCGCGGCGGTCAAAGTCTCCTTTGTGCCCTCGAAGACCAGCACGGGCTGGCGGAACATCGGCAGGTAGGGGGTTCCGTCTGCGTCGGCGTAGGGCTCGCCGATCAGCTCGGGCAGCTCCGCGCCGAGGCCGCTGACCAGGAAGGCGGTCACGTTGAGGCGCTGCCAGGGCTCCAGGTCGTCGCGGAGCAGGACGGCGATCTTGGTGTCGCAGCGGGTCTGCGGGGCGGTCAGGGCGCTGCCGGTGGTCTCGGATCTCATGGTGCGAGCATCGCCGCCGGTGCGGGGCGCCGTCTTGTACGTTCCTGACATGGGTGCGGGGCCGCGGACGGAGCGGACGGAGCGGACAGAGGTGACGGCGTGGCGGCCGCGCGTGTCGGGGGTGGTGGAGGTCTTCCACGCCCGTTTCGCCGAGCACGCCTACCCGATGCACGTGCACGACACGTGGACGCTGCTGATCGTCGATGACGGTGCCGTCCGCTACGACCTGGAGCGGCACCGGCGGCACGGTACGCGGCGGGACGTGGTGACCCTGCTGCCGCCGCACGTGCCTCACAACGGCGCGCCGGCGACACCGCAGGGGTTCCGCAAGCGCGTCGTGTACCTGGACCTGAGCCGGCTGGACGAGAGCCTGGTGGGCCCGGCGGTGGACGGTCCGGACCTGTCCGATCCGGTCCTGCGGCACCGCGTCGCCCGGTTGCACACGTCGCTGGCGCGGCCGGGCGACGAGCTGGAGACGGAGAGCCGGCTCGCCCTGATCACCGAGCGGCTGCGCGGCCACCTGCGCCCCCGCGGCCCCGCGGCCGGGTCCCCGCCCACCGCCGCAGATGGCCGGGGCGTGGCCCGGCGGCTGCGCGAACTCCTCGATGAGCACGTGGTGGAGGGCCTCACCCTGGACGAGGCGTCCCGAGTGGTGGGGGCCCGTCCCACCCACCTCGTGCGGGCCTTCGGCGCCGTCTTCGGCATCCCGCCCCATCAGTACCTGACCGCCCGCAGGATCGATCGGGCCCGGCGGCTCCTCCTCGACGGCATGCCCGCCGCGGAGGTGGCCGTCGCGGCGGGCTTCCACGACCAGTCCCACCTCACCCGCCACTTCCGCCGCCACCTCGGGGTCACCCCCGGCCGGTACGGGCGCGGGCGGATGCCGGACGACGACGACGGCGACGGCGACGGCGACGGCGACGGCGACGGCGACGGCGACGGGTGAGCGAGTCGCGTCATCGGCGGCGACGCGGAGGGAACGGCGCAATTCGGCGTGCCGGTCGGGGAATTCCGGCCGAGGTTTTCGGGTGCGACACCGGCGGGCCGTAATTCCTGGGGTTCGCATTCCCATTGCCGCGGGCTCTCAGTAGTACCGCAGCCCGTTCCAGGTGCGCGGGCCGACGATGCCGTCGACGAGGAGTCCGTAGTCGGACTGGAAGGCGCGGACCGCCGACCGCGTGCCGGGGCCGAAGACGCCGTCGATCCCCGCATGGCCCACGTTGTAGCCGAGGGCCAGCAGCAGGCACTGGGCCTCGCGGACCGTGACTCCGGTGCACCCGTAGGACACGGTGGGCGGGATGACCCGCTTGTCGAAGCCGCAGTACCAGCCGGCGGGCCCTCGCGGCGCCTCGGCGCTGTCGGAGGGTCCGGCGGCGGGTTCGGTCGTCACCGTGCCACCGGACGCGCCGCCGCGGGTCCGGCCGCCACCGCGGGAGCGCCGTCGGCGGGCGCGGGGGCGAGCGGTGCCCGGGGTGCGGGGCGACGGAATTCCATCGTCGTGGCCTTTCGGTGACGGGTGACGGAAAGACTGCTTTTCGGTCCGGCGACGCATTTCTCGCGATTTCCGTCGCCGTGACGACAATCCTTGTCACGTGCCGTCACGGCGGCAATGGGCGATCTCGGGCGTGACGCGATCCTTTCCACGTCGTTCGCCGCGCTCCCCTGTTCAGCCCCGTGACCGCCGGTACCCCGGCCGGGAGGCGAATGGCCGGATCGGGCAGTCGACCGGGACACCCGCCGCACGCCGCTCCGCGGCACCCGTAGCTCGCGACATCTGCCCGCTGTCGGGCAGGAACGGGTCCGCCGCCGAGGGCGGTGTCAGGTCGTCCCGCACCTGCCGCGGAGGAGGTCCACGCCCTCGCCCCGGAGGTCGTCGCAGTGCGCGGCGCGGCCGGTCATGGCCATCACCAGGGCCGGCGTGGGACCGGACACCGGCGCCCCCGCGCCCGTCGCGAAGGGACCGTCGTCGGCGACGAGCCGCAGGCCGCCGATGCGGCCCTTGGCCACGACCACCATGTCGGTGCCCGCGTAGTACTCGGCCACCGGGGTGACCACGTCGACCGGGTAGGCGCGGGTGATGCCCAGCGGGCGCCGTATGTCCTCGCCGTGGACGATCGTCTCCCCCAGCATGGCGATGGCGGGCAGCGGCGGCTTGGTGGTGCTCCCCACGGTGTTCCGGAAGCGCTCCAGGGTCGCCGCGGGGGTGGGGCCGAGCTGTTCGGCGAGACGCATGGCGACCTGCCGGTCGAAGTCGAAGCGGCAGCGGATCACTCCGGCCATCCAGCGCACGGCGTTCAGGCGGGCGCCCGCGGTGAGGTGGGCCAGCACCTCGCGCACGGTGAGCCCGGCGCACAGCGACGGCGTCGCCCACCGCTCCTCCGGCAGGGAGGCCAGGTCGGCGGCCAGTGCGGCGCGTTCGGCGTGGATCGAGCGCCAGATGTCCGCCGTCGTCGCCAGGTCGGTCATGGGGGTCTCCTGTCTCGGGGCGCGGCCCTCACCGCGGAGGAGAGGGCGCCGGGAGAAGGGTGACTCCGGTGACGGCGGTAAGTGATCGCTCCCGGTGCTCCTGATTCTCCACGACCGCGGTGCCTCCCGCCCCGGAGGGACGACCGGTGCCGCCCGCCGTCGGGGGACGGCGAGCGGCACCGGTCCGGGGAGGGGCCGTCAGGAGGGGTACGGCAGGAGTCCGGCGTTGATCCGTTCCCAGGCGGTCCGCAACTCGGCGAGCCGGTCGGCGCGTTCGGTGGCGAGGTCGGCCTGTTCGCGCTCGTCGGCGGCGAGGTTGTACAGGTGGTCCTTGCCGGAGGCGTCGCGGTAGTACTTCCAGTCGCCGCGTCGCAGCGCCCGGTTGTTCCGGATGCGCCAGAAGAGGTCCCGCTCGGGGACGCGTTCGCCGCGCAGCAGGTATCCGGCGAAGCTGTGGCCGTCCAGGGGGTAGGCCGGGTCGGGCCGGGCGCCGCCCAACTCCAGCAGGGTGGCCGTCCAGTCGGGCGAGTACACCGGTTCGTGGCTGACCTGGTGGCCGCCGATCCGGTCCGGCCAGCGCAGGATGGTCGGCACCCGGATGCCGCCCTCCAGGAGCTGCGACTTGCTGCCGCTGAGCGGCCATTGGTAGGAGAACCGTTCGCCGCCGTTGTCGCTGGCGAAGACCACCACGGTGTTGTCCTCCTGCCCGGAGCGGCGCAGGGCGGCGAGCACCTTGCCGACGGAGGCGTCGAGGTTCTCCACCATCTCCTGGTACTTCTCCACCGAGCCGCCGTCGTCGTGGCGGAGCGCGCCCAGTATGTTTCCGGCGCGGATCCGGGCGGCGATCTCCGCGCCGGCCTCCTCGTCCTTCTCGCCGGTCCACGGCCAGTGCGGGGTGGTGAAGTTGAGGTTGAGCAGCCACGGCCGGTGGTGCTCGCGGCCGACGTACTCGACGGCGCGCTCGGTGAGGACGGTGGTGTAGTAGCGGAGGTCCTGGTAGGTGGCGTCGCCCTCGTAGAGGTCGTAGTCGCCGAGCTGGCCCAGCTTGGAGAAGTACTCCAGGGCGCCGCCGAAGTTGCCGAAGAACTCGTCCCAGCCCGACTTGGTGGGGCTGTAGTCCGGCAGCCAGCCGCAGTGCCACTTGCCGATGAGGGCGGTGTCGTAGCCGGCCTTCTTCAACAGGGAGGCCAGGGTGGGGTGGTGGGGGTCCAGGCCCTGGGTCCGGTTGCCGATGGGCTCGGCCAGGCCGCCCTTGGTGCGGCCGGGGAAGCGGCCGGTGTAGAGGCTGAAGCGGGTCGGGGAGCAGGTCGCGGAGCCCGCGTAGGCGTCGGTGAAGCGCACGCCCTGGGCGGCGAGCCGGTCGAGGTGCGGCGTTCTGATGTGCGGGGCGCCGTACGAGGACAGGTCGGCCCAGCCCAGGTCGTCGCCGAGGATGAACAGCAGGTTGGGGCGTCTGCCCGAGCCGGAGCCGGGACGGGCCCGGAAGGGACGCTCGGCGGGGGCGCGGCCGGCCGCCTCGGCGGAGGCGGAGGCGGAGGCTGCGACGGTGCCGACGGCGCCGGCGCCCACCAGGCCACCGAAGGCGCGACGGGATATTTCGGGCATGCGAGATCCTTCGAACGGCGCGCCCGCAGGAGACCGGGCGCGTCAGGGGTCGACAGGGGAGCCACCCGGTGCGCGGGCGCGCCGGGATGCTGCGGGTGCGGCCGGACGCGCGGGCTCAGGCCCCTACAGCGGCAGGGACCTCAGGAACGCGGGGGCGGCACCCGGGGAACCGTCGTCGCGGCGGCCGGAGGTCCGGGCACGGAACGGACCGGAACGCGGGCGCGGCGGGACGCGGGGGTGGGGCGGGAGAAGGCCCGGAGGTCAGCGACAGATGGCGCTGGACTGACGGCACAGGTCGACGTGCCGCCGCGCGACCAGCGCGACGAGCGCCTGCGGGTGATCGGCAACGGGCCTCATGGGCGGGGACGATGCCAGGGGTGCCGCCGGTGCGTCAACGGGCTGTCCAGCCGGTGGACATGGGCCCGGCGGCACGGGCCGCCCGCCGGTCACACGGGTTGTCACGCGGGCTGCCGTGGCTCTGCGAAAATGTGACCGGCCCTTCGGACGCCGCCGCAGCCGGCGCCCGTCGGCCGACAGGAGTCACGACAGGAGTCGACGGTGTCCGCACAGCACGGAAAGCCCGCGTCCCCGGGAGGCCGCCGGCGGTCCTCCCCCACCGGCGGGCAGGGCCGCGCGGAGGAGCGTGAGCGCACCCGCGGCGGCGAGCAGCGGGCCCCCCGGGGCGACGACCGGGCCGCCGGGGGGAAGAAGACGCGGAACGGTGCCCGGCCTGGGTCCGGCGAACGGACGCCGTCGCGCACCGGGAGCGGCCCGGACCGCGAGGAGCCGCGTATCGGGAGCGGCCCCGAACGCGAGGAACCGCCCACCGGGAGCGGCCCGGGGCGCGGGGAGTTGCGGGCCGACTGCGCGAACTGCTTCGGCCTGTGCTGCGTGGCGCTGCCCTTCGCCCGGTCCGCGGACTTCGCCGCCGACAAGCCCGCCGGGCGGCCGTGCGGGAATCTGCGGGAGGACTTCCGCTGCGGCATCCACGCCCGGCTGCGCGACAGCGGCTACCAGGGCTGCACCGTCTTCGACTGCCACGGCGCCGGGCAGAAGGTCTCGCAGGTCACCTTCGGCGGCGCCGACTGGCGGCGCTCACCGGAGACGGCCCGGTCGATGTTCGCGGTCTTCCCGGTGATGCGGCAGCTGCACGAACTGCTCCAGTACGTCATCGAGGCGCTGGACCTGGCCCCCGCCCGCCCGGTGCACCGGGAGTTGCGGCGGGCGCTGGCCCGGGTGGACGGCCTGACGCGGGGCAGCGCGGAGTCGATCGTCGCGCTCGACGTCGACGCGCTGCGGGGCGAGGTGAACCCGCTGCTGCTGAGGGCGAGCGAGCTGTCCCGGGCGAAGGTGCCGGGGCGCAGGCGGAACCACCGCGGCGCGGATCTGGTCGGGGCCCGTCTGGCCGGCGCCGACCTCCGGGGCGCGAGTCTGCGCGGCGCCCTGCTGGTCGCCGCGGACCTCGGCGGCGCGGACCTGCGGGACGCGGACCTCATCGGGGCGGACCTGCGCGACGCCAACCTGTGCGGGGCCGACCTCACCGGCGCCCTGTTCGTCACCCAGGCCCAGCTCAACGCCGCCAGGGGCGACGGTTCCACCCGGGTGCCCGAGGGGCTGAGCAGGCCCGCGCACTGGCGGGGGGCCGGCCAGCCGGACGGCACCGCGGACCTCACCACGCCCCATTGACGCGTTCATGACCTACGGATAGCTTCCGCCCCGGACCGGCACGATCTCGGGCCGCGGGCCCCCGCGGCCCGCCGTCACACCGAGCACACCGTGGAGGCCGAGTTGGAACGCCGCACCTTCCTCGCCACCGGAACCGCCCTCACCGCGGGCATGCTCCTCGGCTCGGCGGGAGGCGCGTCCGCCGGGCAGGGCGGCGGCGACCACACGGCCTGGGTGGAGGCCACGCTGGCCCGGATGACGCCGGACGAGAAGATCGGCCAGCTCTTCTGCACCTTCGTCTACGGGCAGACGCCGGACACCGTGGACAGCCGCAACCGGGCCGCCTTCGGCGTCGACACCCCCGCGCGGATCGTCGAGGAGTACGCCCTCGGCGGTGTCATCTACTTCGGCTGGTCCGCGAACCTGGCGTCCCCGCCGCAGATCGCCCGGCTGTCGAACGGTCTGCAGCGGGCCGCCCTGGACCGGACGGGCGTGCCGCTGCTGCTGAGCGTCGACCAGGAGCACGGCGCGGTGGTGCGGATGGGGCCGCCGGCCGCGACCCAGCTCCCCGGCTCGATGGCCCTCGGGGCGGGGCGCGGTGCGGGCAACGCCTACCAGGCGGCGGTGGTCGCGGGGCGCGAGCTGGCGGCCGTGGGCGTCAACACGGACCACGCGCCGATCGCCGACGTGAACGTCGACGCGCGCAACCCGGTGATCGGGGTGCGCGCCTTCAGCAGCGACCCGCGGCTCACCGCGGGGCTGACCGCGGCGCAGGTGCGCGGCTTCCAGCGCGGCGCCGGGGTGATCTCCACGGTCAAGCACTTCCCCGGGCACGGCGACACGGCGACCGACAGCCACACCGGTCTGCCGTTCATCGACCACACCCGCGAGGAGTGGGAGGAGATCGACCTGCCCCCGTTCCGCGCCGCGATCGACGCGGGCGTGGACGTGGTGATGACCGCGCACATCGTGGTGGAGTCGCTGGACCCGTCGGGCGAGCCGGCCACCCTCTCCCGGCCGATCATGACGGGGCTGCTGCGTGAGGAACTCGGCTTCGACGGGCTGGTGATGAGCGACTCGCTGTCCATGGCGGGCGTGCGGCAGAAGTACGGGGACGACCGGGTGCCGGTGCTCGCCCTGCTGGCGGGCGTGGACATGATGCTGATGCCGCCGCGGATCGCGGTGGCACGGGACGGGATCCGCGCGGCCCTCGCCTCGGGGGAGCTGACCGAGGAACGCCTCGACCTGTCGGTGCGGCGGATCCTGGAGCTGAAGGCGCGGCGCGGGCTGACCGGGGCGACGCCCGTGGAGGTCGACGAGGACCCGGTCGCCCTGGGCCGCGTCGTCGGCGCCCCCGCCCACCTGCGGACGGCCCAGCGCCTGTCCGACCGGGCGGTGACCGTGCTCCGTGACGACGCCGGTCTGCTGCCGCAGGCGGCGGGGACGGCTCGTTCGGTGCTGGTGACGGGGGTGGAGGAGAACGGGCTGCGGCCGGTGGCCACCCTCGCGGACCGGCTCGCCGCCCGCGGCGGGACCGCGGTGGCCCGCCCGCTGTCGTCCTTGCCGGCGATGCCGACGGAGGCGGCGGTCGCCGAGGCGGCCGAGGCGGCGCGGGGGCACGACCTGACGGTGGTGCTCACCACCAAGGCGTGGGACACGGCGGTGACCGACAAGGCGGGCCGGCAGCGGGAGCTGGTCCGCCGGCTGGTGGGGACCGGGACGCCGGTGGTGGTGGTCGCGGTGCGCGATCCCTACGACGTCGCCTGGTTCCCCGAGGCGCCCACCTGCCTGACGACCTACGCGCACACGCCGATGCTGATGGAGTCCGTGGCCCGGATCCTCCTCGGGGAGATCGCCCCCGAGGGCCGGTTGCCGGTCGACGTGCCGACGGCCGACGATCCCGGCGTGGTGCTGTATCCGCTCGGCCACGGGCTCACCTGGGCGGTGGGCTGACGGCACGGCCCAGTACGGCGCCTCGCCGGGGCGGCTCAGGCGGGCGCCGGAGCCTGACGTCGCGCCAGCAGCACGGCCAGGGCCAGGGCGGGCAGCAGCAGGGCGGCACCGACGAGGTTGACGGCGCGGAAGCCGCCGACGGCCAGAACGGGCCCGGCCAGCGCGGCGACGGCGGCTCCGGCGTAGCTCATCCCGGCGTCGGCGGCCCCCTGGAGCGGCACCCGCACCCGGTCGTCGTCGACGGCGGCCAGCAGCGCGGAGGCGGAGAGGGTGGACAGCGACCAGCCCAGACCGAGCACCGCCAGGGCCGTCGCGGTGAGCGCCTCGCCGCCGCCGGACGCGGCGGCGTAGCCGAGGGCGGCGGCGGCGAAGAGGACGCCGATGCCCAGGAACGCGGTCCGCAGCGGGCCCCAGCGGTCCGTCAGGCGGCCGAAGAGCGGGCTGAGGCCGTACATGGCGGCGATGTGCGCGCTGATGACCACGCCGACGATCCGCAGGGACATCCCGTGGTGCTGCATGTGGAGCGGTGTCATCACCATGACCATGATCATGGTGGAGTGCGCGGTGGCCAGCAGGACCACGGCGAACAGCGCGTCGGGGCGGCGCGCCGCCCAGCGGAGCGCGGCCAGCGCCCCCAAGGTGGCGGGCCGGGGCCCCGCGGTCCGGTCCGGGGCGGCCTTGTCGGCGTCACCGCGGTACAGGAGCGCGACCAGGGCGCAGGCCCCGGCGAACGCCGCCCCGGACAGCAGGTACGGCCCCGCCAGTCCGAGGACGCCGAGGGACTCGCCGACGGCCTGCCCGGCGGAGGTGAGGTTGGGACCGGCGACCGAGCCCACCGTGGTCGCCCACACCACCACGGCCATGGTGCGCGCCCGCACCTCGGGCGCGACGCCGTCCGCGGCGGCGTACCGGGTCTGCAGGTTGCAGGCCGAGGCGACGCCGAAGAGGCAGAAGCCGGCCATGACGAGGGCGAGCTGCCCGGCCGTCGCCGCGGCGACCACCAGGGCCGCGCCCAGGGCCGCGATCCCGTAGCCCACGCCCAGCGACCAGCGGCGTCCGCGGCCGGCCGCCAGCCGGGCCAGCGGAACGGCCGCCACCGCGGCGCCCAGCACCCCGACCGCCTGGCCGAGACCGGCGAGTTCCACGGCCCCGAGCCGCTCCACCAGCAGCGTGGTCACCGTGATGCCGGACGCGACGCCCACACCGCCGAGCAGGTTGCCCAGCACCAGCACGCCGATCCGCCGCCGTTCGGCCGTGCGGCCGCCCGCCTTTCCGTCCGTGCGCGTCATCCCGTCCCCTCCCCGCGGCGGCCCTCCCGGCCGGGGCCGCCACCGCGGAAAGGATGCCATGTACACGCAGCGCATGGACCCGCCCGGGCACGGGTCAGGCGGTCGGGCGGTCGGGGCCAGGCGGTCAGGCGGTCAGGCGGTCAGGTGGTCAGGTCGCGCGGTTCGACGCGGTGCTCCACGGCCGTATCGCCGTCGCGTTCGACGACGTAGGCGCCTTTGCCCGGGATCTCGGTGACCGCCTCGACCAGTTCGGTTCCGCGGTACACCAGGCCGACGCCGTCGTCCGTGCAGTGGGCGGTGGGCAGGGTGCCGTCCGCCACCATCCGGTGGATCAGCGGGCGGCGGTCCTCGTCGGAGTCGTAGTGCACGCCGTTGCCGTAGGGCAGCAGACCGAGGGCGTCGGTGACGGGGCGGAGTTCCGGACCGAAGGAGTCGGTCGCCCCGCCCTGGAACCAGCAGAGGGACCCCGCGCTGACCCCGCTGAGCACGACGCCGGCCTGCCAGGCGCGGCGCATGACCCGGTCCAGGCCGTGGGCCCGCCACACGGCCAGCAGGTTGACCACCGAGCCGCCCATGACCCACACGACGTCCTGCTCCAGGACGGTGCCCTCGACGTCCTCGAGGTTGGGCATGGGGAACAGGTGCAGCGGCGTGAGGTCGAAGCCGGCGACCCGCGCGGCCTCGCCCATCCGGGCCGTGAAGTGCTCGGCGTCCCCGATGGCGGTTCCGACGTACATCACGCGCGGACGCCTGCCGTGGACCCCGGAGAGGTCGACCGCGTGGTGCACCAGGGCGTCGAAGGTGACCCGGGTGCGGTCCCCGACACGGTGTCCGCCGGAGGTGGCCAGGATGGTCGGTTCCGCTGCCGTCATGCCGATGATCGTATCGGCACCGGTGAACCGCTAGGCGCGGGGCGGCGCGGTCGAGCCGCGGGGCACCAGCGAGGGTGTCGCCACCGGCCGGGAGGTGAACTGCCGCCCGGCCAGGACGTCGAAGAGGATCCGGGTCACCTCTGCGCCGAACGTGTGCACGTCGTGGCTCATCGCCGACAGCGTGGGATGGGTCAGGCGGCACAACTGCGAGTCGTCCCAGGCCAGGAGGGACAGGTCGTCCGGCACGGAGACGCCCATCTCGGCGGCGACGCCGAGTCCGGCGACGGCCATGATGTCGTTGTCGTAGACGATCGCGGTGGGACGCTCCGGGGTGACGAGCAGCATCCGGGTCGCCCGGGCCCCCTCCTCCCCGGAGAAGCCCGTCTCGACGTGCCGGCCCCCGTCCAGGCCGAGTTCCCGCATCGTCCGCTCGAACGCCGCCGCCCGGATCCGGCTGTGGCCCAGGTCGCCGGGGCCGCCGACGCGGGCGATGCGCCGGTGGCCGAGGGCGGCCAGGTAGCGCACGGCCTCGGCGACGGCGGTGGCGTCGTCGGTCCACACCGAGGGGAGGCCTCCGGTGAGGTCGGGGTGCCCCACGCCCACGGCGGGGAGCCCGAGTTCGCGGAGCGGGCCGATGCGCGGGTCGTCCTGGTGGAAGTCGACCAGGATCGAGCCGTCCACCTGGCGCTCCCGCCACCAGCGTTCCTGGAGCGTGATCTCCTCCTCCAGGGAGCCGACCAGGCGCAGCAGCAGCGAACAGTCCCGCTCCGCCAGGACGCTCTCGATGCCGGAGACGAACTCCATGTAGAACGGCTCCAGTCCGAGCAGCCGCGCGGGCCGGCACAGGGCCAGCCCGACGGTGCCGACCGACTGCCGGGAGAGGCTGCGCGCCGCGGAGTTGGGCGCCCAGCCGAGCTGCCGGGCCACGGCGAAGATGCGGTCGCGGGTGGCTTCGGAGACGCCCGGTTTGTTGTTGAAGGCCAGGGAGACGGCGCCCTTGGAGACTCCGGCCGCGGCGGCGACGTCCTTGATGGTGACGCGTGGGGGTGTGCTCACGCGGGTTCCACACAGAAGAGGGCGGCGCGCACGGCGTCGGCGCCGGTCCGGTCGGCGTTCCGGACCCGGAGGCGGAGGCTCTCGCCGGGCAGCAGGGTCCGCAGACCGGTGTCGCAGACGGCGTCCGGGCCCAGCCGGTCCGCCTGCAGGAGGAGGTCGCGTACCAGAGTGCGTGCAGTCACCACGACCTCGACATTACCGCCACCGGCGCCGTCCTCCGCACCGGCCGGCTCCTGCTCGACGGCCACCTCGAAGGCCGGTGCGGGATAGGCGAACTCCTTGTCCACGACGGGGAAGTGGACGGCGCGGAGGGCGGCCGGGGCGCCGGCCGCGGTGCCGGAACCGACCGGGGCCGCCTGTCCGTCGGCGACCAGGAACTCCTTCGCGGACGCCGCGTCCGGGACGAGGTCGCGCGGCACGGGCTGCCGGTGCACCGCGCGCGGGGCGACGGTGACGTCGAGGACCCGCTCGGCGATCGTGGCGCCGTCGGCGCGCAGGCGGCGCAGGGTCACCGAGGTGGTCCAGGGCTCGGCGGACTGGTTGATCACGGCCAGTACGGGTCCGCCCGCGCCGTCGCCCGGGTGGAGGGTCACCAGGCGGTCGGCGTAGACGCGGCGGAGTTCGTGGTGGAGGGGCTTCGGGCGGCCGTCCCCGTCGACGGCGGCCCAGGAGGTCACCGGCCAGCAGTCGTTGAGCTGCCAGACCACCGTCCCGGCGCACACCGGCCAGTGCGACCGCCAGTGCTCGATCCCGGCGGCCACCGCGCGGGCCTGCATCACCTGGGTGAGGTAGTGCCAGCGGTCGAAGTCGCCCCGGGGCGGGGCGAAGTGGCGTTCGAGGCCGCGGTGCAGCTTGCCGTTGCCGTCCTCGGCCTTCTGGTGGTGGAGCATGCCGGGCGAGTCGGGGGCGAGGTCCTCCCCGGGCAGCGCGCGCCGCAGGGTCGCGACGGTGGGCGGCGCCTGCCAGCCGAACTCGGCGACGAAACGGGGGACCGTGTCGCGGTACTCGGCGTGGTCCCGGCGGTTCCAGACCTCCCAGGAGTGGTGGGTGCCGTGCGCGGGCTCGTTGGGGTGGTGGTCCCAGGAGCCCGACCAGGGGCTCCCCGGGGTGTACGCGCGGGTGGGGTCGAGTGCGGC
Organism: Streptomyces sp. NPDC002640; assembly: GCF_053592575.1. Lineage (NCBI taxonomy): Bacteria > Bacillati > Actinomycetota > Actinomycetes > Kitasatosporales > Streptomycetaceae > Streptomyces > Streptomyces sp. NPDC002640. The sequence goes on from NZ_JBSFVZ010000010.1 coordinate 23,393, forward strand.
GACGACGCGGGGCAGCAGGTCGAGGTAGTAGCCGCCGCCCCAGGAGTCGCCGTCGAGTTCGGGCTCCCAGCCCCAGTCGCGGAAGCCCCACAGGTTCTCGTTGTTGCCGTTCCAGAGCACCAGGCTCGGGTGGGGCATCAGCCGCACGACGTTGTCCCGGGCCTCGGCCTCCACCTCGGAGCGCAGCGGCTGCTCCTCGGGGTAGGCGGCGCAGGCGAAGAGGAAGTCCTGCCACACCATCAGGCCCAGTTCGTCGCAGGTCTCGTAGAAGGCGTCGTCCTCGTAGATGCCGCCGCCCCAGACGCGCACCAGGTCGACGCCCGCCTCGGCCGCCTGCCGGAGCCTGGCGCGGTAGCGCCCGGGGGTGACGCGGGAGGGGAAGACGTCGTCGGGGATCCAGTTCACGCCGCGGACGAAGACGGGAACGCCGTTGACGACGAAGGTGAAGCGGGTGCCGTGCTCGTCGGGGGCGCGGTCCAGCACGACGTCGCGGAAGCCGGTCCTGCGGGTCCAGGAGTCGAGCGGCGCGGCCGCTTGGCCGTCGGGCTCCGCGCCCTCCTCCGCCAGGGTGACGTGCAGGTCGTACAGGTGCTGCTCGCCGTAGCCGCGCGGCCACCACAGCTCGACGCCGGGCACCTCGAGGGTCAGGACGGCCGTGTTCCCGTCCACCGTCGTGCTCGCGTGGACGCCGCCGAGATGTGCGCGCACCGCGAGGCGGCGGTCCGCGCCCCGCTCGGTGCGCTCGACGTCCACGTGCAGTTCGACCCTGCCGACGCCGTCGCGGACCGTCACCAGGGGCCGTACGCGTGCCAGGCGCGCCGTCGACCACCGCTCCAGCCGGACCGGCCGCCACATGCCGGCGGTGACCAGCGTGGGCCCCCAGTCCCAGCCGAAGCTGCAGGCCATCTTCCGGATGTACTGGAAGGGCTCCGGGTAGACGTTGGGCCGCTCCCCCGTCGTCTCCCGCACGGCGGCGGCCTCGTCGTAGGCGGAGGTGAACGCGACCTCCAGCAGGCCGTGCCGGCCGGTGACGTCGAAGCGGTACCGCCGGTGCATGTTCCGGGTCCGGCCCAGCTCCTGCCCGTCCAGTCCGATCACGGCGGCGGTGTCCAGGCCGTCGAAGACCAGATCGGTCCGCTCGTACGGTCCTCCCGCCGCCGTCTCCTGCGGCGCGAGGTCCCGGGTGTACCGCCAGGCCCTGCGGCCCACCCAGGCCACCTCCTTCTCGTTGAGGCCGAGGTACGGGTCGGGGACGACGCCGGCCGCGAGGAGGTCGGTGTGGACGCAGCCGGGCACCTGGGCGGGCAGCGGGTGCCCGTCGTGGTCGAGGCTCCAGCCGTCGGCGAGCTGGACGAGTTCCATCATGGGCGGACTCCTTCGGCAGGGCGCGCGTGCCTGACAGGTGAGCAGCGCGCTCAACCTAACGGCCCCGGGTGAACCGGTCCAGCCCCGGAAATCCCCGAGTGGCGGCCGCCTCGGCCCGCGGAATGAGCGGCCGGTACCGCAACCATGCGGCGGACACCGCCCACCTCGAACGGACCTCCGCTTTACCGGTTCACATCCGGAATCGCGTGGCGAAGCCAGGCCCCGGTCGACCCCGCCCGCGTCCGCGTGGCTCGGGTTCCTCCGGGCGCGCAGTCCGCACGGACCAGGGGCGGCATCCGGTGGCGCTGGGCACGGACGTGCGCCAGGAAGGCGTCCGGCGGCCGGGGGTGATCGTCGGTATGCGAACACGCTGGACGCTACACATACGCTCTCCGCCCCGACGGGCCGGTCCGGGGCGACGACCGGGAAGGCGGCCGGAGCAGGGCGAACGCGGCGACCGGGGCGCGCTCCGCCCGCCGGGTCCACCGCGCCTGCGGAACGCGGCGTACGCGCCGCCCGCCCCGATGCGCACGGATCGTGGACGCCTCGTGCGAGGGGCGTTCCGCAGGGTGCGAGTGGTCCGTGTACCGAAGGAGTGCCGCAAGGAATGGCGGCTGGGGAACATGTGCGCGACTGGTGGGCGTCGCTATTCTCCGTTCGAGGGTTGAATGAACGATCAGATCATGATCGTCAAAACGTAAACTTCTCCAATCCCCCACTAGGAGCGAGTCATGAGCGTGCCGTCGAACGAACCCCCCGAGCTGTTACGCACGGCGACCCCCGTGGCGCAGGGCGCCTTCCGCCTGGTGGTCGGTTTCCTGTTCGCCTGTCACGGCGCCGCGTCCCTCTTCGGCGTTCTGGGCGGCGCCCACGGCGGCGGCACCGTGCCCACCCTGCAGTGGCCCGGCTGGTGGGCCGCCGCCATCCAGCTCGCGGGCGGAGCGCTGGTGGCCCTGGGCCTCTTCACGCGGGTCTCCGCCGTCGTCTGCTCTGGCTCGATGGCGTACGCCTACTTCATCGTCCATCAGTCGAACGGTCTGTTCCCGATCGTGAACGGCGGGGAGGCGTCCGTCATGTTCTGCTGGGCGTTCCTGCTGATCGCGTTCATCGGTCCCGGCGCCTTCGCCCTCGACACCGCGCTGCGGCGGGAGCCCGCCCGCCGTGCGGCGGACCAGGACGCGCGCCCCGTCAGCACCACCTGAACCCCTGGGCCCCCTGGGCCCCCTTGCTCCTGCCGCGCCCTCCTTGCCGACAGGCGGAGCCCGCGGCAGGCCCCACGTCCCCGACGGCCCGAGCCGCCGCACGCCGGCCGGCGGCTCGGGCCGGTTCACCCGGCCTTCGGGGAGACGTTGGGGTTGAGGCGGAAGAGGTTGCCGGGGTCGTACGCCGCCTTGACCGCCGCCAGCCGCTCGTAGTGGTCCCCGAAGCTCTCGCGCACCAGTTGCTCGCCCTCCTCGAGGAAGCCGGGGAAGTTGAGGTAGATGCCGCTCGCGGAGTACGCGCGCAGGGCGGCGAAGGTGTCGCGGACCCAGCCCACGTTCCGCTCCGAGTCGGCCGGCTGCTGCCAGTTGCCCTCGATGCCGATGAGGTACGGGGCATCCCGGCCGGTGAAGGCGGTGCCCTCCCGAGGCGCGCCGGCCATCGCGCCGCCCTGGAACCAGACGTCGACCGTCGAGGCGGGCGACGGCGCCCTCGCCGCGTGACGCACCAGGTCGTCGACCACCTCGTCGCCGAGGCCGGGCAGGGTGACGGACTTCCAGTAGTACCGGGCGCCGTCGGGGTACTCCTCGTCGAGCAGGGTCTGGGCGTCCAGGTAGGTGGTCGCGCCGCTGAGGTCGAAGAGCGGTTCGGTGATCTCCCTGAGGGGGCGGAGGGCCTCCTCGCCCTCGGCCGGGTCTCCGGGGTGCAGGGCGAGCAGCGCGACGAACGGCTCGCCGTGCAGGTCCGCCGGCAGCGCCTCGTCGGGCGGGACCCGGCCGAGCACGCCGAGGGGCGCGGGGCCGTTCCGCTCCGGCGTGCGGGCCAGGTGGTCCGCGCAGCGGCGCAGCACCTCGCGGGCGTGCCGTGCCGGGTAGGTGACGTTGCAGAGGTGCACCTCGGGGCCGACCGGGTGGAGCCGGTAGGTGAAGGAGGTGACGACGCCGAAGTTGCCGCCGCCACCGCGCAGGGCCCAGAACAGGTCGGGGTGGTGGTCCGCGTCGACGGCGAGGACGCTGCCGTCGGCGGTGACCACGGTGGCGGAGAGCAGCGCGTCGCAGCTCAGGCCGTGGGCGCGGCGGAGCCAGCCCATGCCGCCGGACAGGGTGAGGCCGGCGATGCCGGTCTCCGACACCACGCCGAGGGGGGCGGCGAGACCGTGGCGCTGGGTCGCCCGGTCCACGTGGCCCAGGGTGCAGCCGCCCTGGGCCCGCGTCGTGCGGGCCACCGGGTCGACGTCGACCTCGGTCATCCGGGACAGGTCCACGACCAGGCCGCCGTCGCACACCGCCTGCCCCGCCACGCCGTGGCCGCCGCCCCGTACCGAGAGGGGCAGCCGGTACTCCCTGGCGCAGCCGATCGCCGCGGCGACGTCCTCGTCGGTCTCGCAGCGCACCACCAGGGCGGGCCGCCGGTCGATCATGCCGTTCCAGAGCCGCCGGGCCGAGGCGTACGCGGCGTCGTCGGGGCGGATCAGCGTGCCCCGCAGGACGCTCCGGAGCGCCTCGACGGCGGAGACGGGGACCTCTGCCGGACGGCTGTCCTCCACAGCCATGCGGATCACCTCCCACTTCCAGCGTCCCCCCGCTCGGCACGGGACGCGAGCCGCGCGGGCCCGTGCCCGGGACCCGGGGACGGGCGGGGCCGTCGTCCGCGCGACGGCCCGTGCCGCGTGCGCCGGGGAGGCTCCCTGGAGCCGGGCGCTCAGCCGCCGGGCATCGGCGGTGGCCGGGAGGAGACCGACGCGGCCGAGGGGACCGCTGCCGAGCGCGGCCGCGCACGCGGCTCGGGCGGTCGAGGGCGGCGTCCACCACGCGCCGGTCGTGGCGGACCGGTTCGGCGGCCACCATGGCGGCGAGGTCGTCGGCGTCCTGCGGCGTGCGGGCGTCCCACCGGCGGAGGAAGGCGGCCCAGGCGTCCTCCAGGATGCCGTCCACCAGTGCGCCGCAGCCGGACGCAGCCGGGCGCAGCCGGGCGCTCCGGCGTGCTCGAGGCCGCCGCAGGCCGCGCAGGGGCGCGGGGCCGGCCGACGGCGGGCGCGGCATGGGCTTCCGCCTCGCTGCCCTTGTCCCGGGCCGTGCGGGATCGGTGTCCCGTGCCGCGACGCCGGGGCGTCCGGCTGTCAGGCCCGGGCCGCCCCCTCGGCGGCCGCCGGGACCGTCGCGCCGGCCCGGCCCGCGTACCGGTAGCGGCGTTCGGGGCGGCCGGTGGCGCCGTAGCGGAGGGTGACCTCGGCGGTGCCGAGGGCGTGGAAGTGCTCGAGGTACCGGCGGGCGCTGACGCGGGACAGGCCGGTGACGGCGGCGCACTCACCGGCCGAGAGGGTGCCGTCGGCCTCGCGGAGCGCGCGTTCGATCAGTTCGGCGGTCTCCACGCTCATGCCCTTGGGCAGCGCGGCCACGGCGGGCGAGGGGGCGACCGCGCCGGCCAGGACCCGGTCCACGTCGGCCTGCCCGCGCACGACCGTCTCCAGCAGGCGGCGGCGCCGTGCGGCGTACCGCTCCAGCCGGGCGCGCAGGTCGTCGCGGGCGAAGGGCTTGAGCAGGTAGTCCACGACGCCCTGGCGGACCGCCCCGCGCACCGTCTCGGCCTCGCGGGCGGCGCTGACCACCATCACGTCGCAGTCGTGACCCGCGGCGCGCAGCCGGGAGATGACGTCCAGCCCGGACATGTCGGGCAGGTACAGGTCGAGCAGGACCAGGTCGGGCCGGAGTTCGGCGACCGCGGCCACCGCCTGCTCCCCGGTCCCGGCCACCCCGGCGACCCGGAAGGGCGGGACGTCCTCCACGAACGCGCGGTGCACCCGGGCCACCATGAAGTCGTCGTCGACCACGAGGACGTCGATCGGCTCGGGCGGGACACCGGAGGGTCCGGTGGGACGGGTCATGGGGTCGTCGCTCCTTCCGCCACCGCGTCGTCGAGGTGGCTGACGGTCATGCGGGCGGTGAAGACGGCGCCGCCGTCCTCGGCGTTGGCCACCGAGATCTCGCCCCCGTGACGCTCGCAGACCAGGCGGGTGAGCGCCAGGCCGATGCCGCGTCCGCCCTCGCGGGCGGCCTTGGTGGTGAAGCCGTGCTCGAAGACCTCGCGGGCGAGGCCGGGCGCGACACCGGGGCCGGAGTCGCGGACCACGATCACCACGCCGGTGGTGTCCTGCCGCAGTTCCACCTCCACCCGGCCCTGCCGGTCGGGCTGCGCGGCGACGGCGTCGACCGCGTTGTCGACCAGGTTGCCGACGACGGTGGCCACGTCGGCGGCGTCCTCGGGGGCGAGGCGGTCCAGCGAGGTGCGGTCGGAGATCCGCAGCGTGACGGCGCGTTCGGCGGCCTGGGAGCCCTTGGCGGCGAGCAGGGCGGCGACGGCGGTGTCGCGGACGCGGCGGCTGAGGGTGACGTCCAGGGACTCCCGCCGCCGCGTCAGGGCCCGGATGTGCCGCACCACCTCGTCGTGGGCGCCGATCTCGACCAGCCCGGAGACGGTGTGCATCTGGTTGGCGAACTCGTGGGCCTGGGCGCGCAGCAGTTCCGAGGTGCTGCGGAAGGAGCCGAGCTCCTGCTCCAGCCGGGCGAGCTCGGTGCGGTCGCGGAGGGTGGTGACCGAGCCGAGCGCGCGGCCGTCCTTCTCGACGGTCATCCGGTTCATCACCAGGACCCGGCCCTGGCGGACGACCACCTCGTCGGTGCGGCGGTCCGCCTCCGGCGGCGCTCCGGCGAGGACGTCGCGGAGGCGGCCCTCGATGCCGAGTTCCTCCAGGCTCCGTCCGACGCAGCCGTCGGGGAGGTCGAGCAGGCGGCGGCCGACCTCGTTGACGAGGGTGACGCGGTGCTGCGGGTCGAGGGCGACGACGCCTTCCGCGATGCCGTAGAGCATGGCCTCGCGGTGTTCGGCGAGGCCGGCGATCTCGCGTGGTTCCAGGCCCAGGGTCTGCCGCTTGACCCTGCGGGCGAGCAGCCAGGATCCGGCGACCCCGAGCGCGCTGGCGACGCCGAGGTAGACGAGCAGGTAGGACGACGCCCCGCTCGCCCGCTGCCACACCGTGGGGTCCTTCTCCCCCACGTGCACGGTGCCGAGGTGGCGGCCGAGGTTCTCGGCGGAGGCGCCGAGGACGGGCACCTGGGCGGCGAGCTCCGGGTGCCCGCCGTGGCCGACCTTGCCGGACCAGCCCCGGCCGGGTCCCGCGCCCTCGCCGCGGGGCAGCGGGTCGCCGAGCAGGGTGGGGTCGGTGGCGGCGACGATCCGGCCGCCGGCGTCGGCGACGGTCACCGAGGTGACGCCGGAGTGGGTGCGGGTGGAGTCGACCAGCGGGGCGAGGCCCTCGCGGGGTGTGGCGCTGAGCAGGCGGCTGCGGACCAGGGGGTTGGCGGCCAGCTGTTCGGCGAGCGCGGTGACCCGGCGGCCCTCGACGCGGCGGAAGGTCGCCTCGGACTGGGCGAGCGAGACGCAGGCCACCGCGAGCAGCACCACCACGACGATGGCGAGCTGGAGCACCAGCATCTCGCCGGCGAGGGTCTGGCGGCGGAAGGGGACGGACACGGCGTACTCGATCTCTCCTCCGGCACGAGCGGGGCATGACGCGGGTGGGGGGACGCGCCGGGTGCCGGGGCCGTCCATGATGCAGCCGCGCCGCGCGGATGAAAAGGGCTGGTGGGAAAGCGGACCGGCCCCGACGCGCCGCCGGCCCCGTCACCGCGGGCCCGTCACCCCCACCATGGTGGTCACGACCGCACCATGGTGACCACGACCGCCGTGACCGCGATCGCCGTGACCGTAACCGATCGCCGTGACCGTAACCGCCGTGACCGCGATCGCCGTGACCGTAACCGCCGTGACCGCGATCGCCGTGACCACAAGGAACAGAACCACCGTTGGTTCCGCAAGAGAGACCTCCGGGGCGGCCGGTGGGCATCATGAGGCCCTTCCCCGTCCCACTACGACCGACAGGTGGTGGCACTCGTGCGTCCGCGCACCCCCCTCGCCCTGCTCGGCGCCGCCCTGCTCGTCCTGCTCGGACCGCCGCTGCTGAGCCCCGACGACGGCGCCGACACCGGCACCCGCATCCCGGGCCTGCGTTTCATGGTCCCGAACACGCCGGGCGGCGGCTACGACATCACGGCGCGCACCGCGGCGAAGAACGCCGAGGACGCCGGACTGACCCACGGCATCGAGGTGTTCAACCTGCCCGGCGCCGGCGGAACCGTCGGCCTGAGCCGGCTGGTCGGCGAGCACGGCAACGGCAAGCTGGCCATGTCCATGGGCCTGGGCGTCGTCGGCGCCGCCCGTTCCAACGACTCCCCGAAGACCCTGGCCGACACCACCCCCATCGCCCGGCTCACCGAGGAGCAGGACGTGGTGGTGGTCGCCAAGGACTCCCCGTACCGCACCATCGATGACCTGGTCGACGCCTGGAAGGCCGATCCCGCGAAGCTGCCGGTGGGCGGCGGGTCCTCCCCCGGCGGCCCCGACCACCTCGCCCCCATGCTGATGGCGGAGGCGGCCGGCATTCCCCCCAAGCGGGTCAACTACGTGCCGTTCGACGGCGGCGGAGAGCTGCTGGCCTCGATCCTCGGCAACAAGGTCGCCTTCGGCGTCTCCGGCGTCGGCGAGTACCTCGACCAGATCGAGGCGGGCGAGCTGCGGCTCCTCGCGGTGACCGGTCCGGAGCGGATCGACGGCCTGGACGCGCCCACGCTCCAGGAGGCGGGCTACGACGTGAACTTCACCAACTGGCGGGGCGTGGTGGCCCCGCCCGGCCTGTCCGAGGCGGAACGGACCAAGCTGGTCCGGCTCTTCGAGGAACTGCACGGCTCCCCCGAGTGGCAGGAGTCCCTGCGCCAGAACGGCTGGGACGACGCCTTCCTCACCGGCGACAGGTTCGGCGACTTCCTCGCGTCCGAGGACGAGCGCGTGGTGTCGGTGCTGAAGGAGCTGGGACTGTGAACGCCGACCTCGACCCCACCCCCGACGAGTCCCCGGACGAGTCCCCCGACCAGTCCCCCGACAAGGCCCTCGCCGGAAGCGGCGGGGCGGCCGCGCAGCCGGGCGACGGCGAGCCCCGTTCCTGGGCGGCCCGCCACTCGGAGCTGGGCGTCAGCCTCCTGCTGTCGGTCCTCGGCGGGCTGGTGCTCACCGATGCCCTGACGATGCACGTCGACATCGCCCGCCGCGGCCCGGTCGGACCGACCACCATGCCGCTGGTGGTGGGCGCGGCGCTGCTGCTGGTGGCGGTCCTGCTCGCGATCGACGTGCTGCGCGGCGGCCGCGGCGAGGCCGAGGCCGGCGAGGACGTCGACCTGTCCGCGCCCGCCGACTGGCGGACCGTCCTGCTGCTGGCGGGGATCTTCCTCGGCTCGGCCGTCCTGATCGAGCCGCTGGGCTTCCCGGTCGCCGGTGCCCTGCTGTTCTGGGGTTCGGCCTTCGCCCTGGGCAGCCGCCGCCTCGACCGGGACCCGCTGATCGCCGCCGTGCTGTCCCTGGTGACCTTCGTGGTCTTCGACAACCTGCTCGGGGTCCCGCTGCCGGGCGGCCCGCTGATGGGAGTGCTGTGACATGGATGCCCTCAACTCCCTGCTGGACGGCTTCGGCACCGCCCTGACCCCGGTGAACCTGCTGTGGGCCGCGGTCGGCGTGCTGCTGGGCACGGCGATCGGCGTGCTGCCGGGCATCGGCCCCGCGATGGCGGTGGCCCTGCTGCTGCCGGTGACCTACGGGCTGGAGCCGGTGGGCGCGTTCATCATGTTCGCCGGCATCTACTACGGCGCCATGTTCGGCGGCTCGACGACCTCCATCCTGCTCAACACCCCCGGTGAGAGCGCCGCCGTGGTGGCGGCGATGGAGGGGAACCCGATGGCCAAGGCGGGGCGCGGCGGGCAGGCGCTGGCCGCGGCCGCGATCGGCCACTTCACGGGCGGCCTGGTCGGCACGGTGCTGCTGGTGGCGCTGGCGCCGGTGGTGGCCCGCCTGGCGGTGGACATCGGGGCGCCGGACTACTTCGCCCTCATGGTGCTGGCGTTCATCGCGGTGACCTCGGTGCTCGGCTCCTCCCGGATCCGGGGCACGGCCTCGCTGCTGATCGGTCTCACGGTCGGCATGGTGGGCCTGGACAGGATGACCGGGCAGCAGCGGCTGACGTTCGGCTCGCTGCAGCTCGCCGACGGCATCGACGTGGTGATCGTCGCCGTGGGTCTCTTCGCCATCGGGGAGGCCCTGTGGGTGGCGGCGCACCTGCGGCGCGGTGCGGCCAGGGCGATCCCGGCGGGACGGCCCTGGCTGGGCCGGGAGGACGTGCGCCGGTCGTGGAAGGCGTGGCTGCGCGGCCCGTTCATCGGGTTCCCGTTCGGCGCGATCCCGGCGGGCGGCGCGGAGATCCCCACGTTCCTGTCGTACGTGACGGAGAAGCGGCTCTCCAAGCACCGGGACGAGTTCGGCAAGGGCGCCATCGAGGGCGTGGCCGGGCCGGAGTCGGCGGCCTCCGCGTCGGCGGCGGGCACCCTGGTGTCCATGCTGACGCTGGGCCTGCCGACCACGGCGGTCGCCGCGGTGATGCTGGCCGCGTTCCAGAGCTACGGCATCCAGCCGGGGCCGCTGCTCTTCGAGCGGGAGCCGGAGCTGGTGTGGGGGCTGATCGCCTCGCTGTTCGTCGGCATGGTGCTGCTGCTGGCGCTCAACCTGCCGCTGGCGCCGGTGTGGGCGCGTCTGCTGCGCATCCCGCGGCCCTACCTGTACGCGGGGATCCTCTTCTTCGCCGCGGTCGGCGCGTACGCGGTCGGCGGTGAGGTGGTGGACCTGGTGATCCTGCTGGTCATCGGTCTGGTCGGGTTCGGGATGCGGCGCTACGGGCTCCCGGTGCTGCCCGCCGTGATCGGGGTGATCCTCGGTCCGGGCGCCGAGCAGCAGCTGCGCCGGGCGCTGCAGATCAGCGACGGCAGCGTGACGGGGCTGGTGAACACGCCGTTCTCGGTGACGGTCTACGCGGTGGTGGTCCTGCTGCTGGCCTGGCCCCTGCTGGGCCGCGTGGTGAGGCGGACCCGCCGGAGCTGACCCGCTGCCCGCGAGCGCGTGCCCCCGCCGTTCGGCGGGGGCACGCGCTGTCGTGCGTCCGGGCGGGTCCCACGCTCACCGGGGAACGGGGCCCCGACCGCGCTCACCGCGGGACGGGGCCCGGACGGGCGCTCACCGGGGTCCCGGGGTGTCCAGGGCGCGGGACAGGCGCCGGGCGGCCGCGAGGACGGCGGGGACCGCCTGCTCGGCCAGGTCCTCACGGTGGGTCAGCATGGTGACCGCGGCCGGCTGCTCGTGGGCCCGGCGGACCACGGGCGAAGCCACGCCGAAGACGCCGGGGAGGAGTTCCTCGCGGGTGAGGGCGTACCCCCGCTCCCGTACCTCGGCGACCCGTTCGGGCTCCCCCTCCGTGGGCCGGGCCGCGGCCAGCAGGGCGAGGCCGCCGGCCCCGCGGTCCAGCGGGTCGCGGTTGCCGACGCGGTAGGACAGCCGGGCGCCGGAGCCCGGGGGTTCGACCACGGCGACGGCCACCGCCTCCTTCCCCTCGGGCACCACCAGGCAGGCCGTGACGCCCAGTTCGGCCGCGAGGTCCCGCAGGACGGGACGTGCGGCGTCCAGCAGCGGAGGCCGGGTCAGCTCGGCGAGGGTGAAGAAGGCGAGCCCCACCCGGTAGCGGTGGGCGGCGTCCTTGGCCGCGAAGCCCTGCCGGACCAGGGCGGTCAGCAGCCGGTAGGCGACCGAGCGGTGCACCCCCAGCCGGGCCCCGACCTCACTGGCCGTCAGGCCACGGGGTTCCTCGGCGATCATGCGCAGCACCATCAGCCCCCGCTCCAGCGTCTGCGAGCCCTCCGCGGCCATGTCCGCACCCCTCCCACCAGGTCGTTCGAGGCGGCGGCGGAGACCTTTCCGGGCCTGCCCCCTTGACGGGGCACCCCTGCCGCTCGCATCGTGTTGCAACCTTCATAGTGGCGCGTTTCGTTATCTGCAACAAACCGCGGGTGCGGGGTGCTCGCGCAGGTCGCCCGGAGCGGCCCGGCGCCGGTGCGCCGTCCGCCACCGGCGCCCATGACGACGCACGCTGAACGAGGACGCACCCATCCGAAAGGAGGCCGGGACATGGCCCACTACCGCAGCCTCGGCACCATCCCCCCGAAGCGGCACACCCAGTTCCGTCCCGACGGCGAGGACCTCGCCTTCGAGGAGCTGATGGGCGAGGAGGGCTTCTCCTCCGACTCCTCGCTGCTGTACCACCGGTACATCCCGTCGGCGATCACCGGTTCCGAGGTCTGGGAGCTGCCGGACACCCGCACGGCGCCCAACCACCCGATGAAGCCGCGCCACCTCAGGCTGCACGAGCTGTTCAAGGACGACGCCTGGCAGGACACCGACGTGGTCACCGGCCGCCGTCTGGTCCTCGGCAACGTCGACGTGCGGATCTCCTACGTGGTGGCCGGGAAGCCGTCCCCGCTGTACCGCAACGGCGTCGGCGACGAGTGCGTCTACGTGGAGTCGGGGGCCGCCCGCGTGGAGACCGTCTTCGGGGTGCTCGACGCCCGTGCCGGCGACTACGTGGTCGTTCCCCGCGCCACCACGCACCGCTGGATCCCGCGCGGCGGGGAGCCGCTGCGCGCCTACTGCGTCGAGGCCAACAGCCACATCGCCCCGCCGAAGCGCTACCTCTCCCGCTACGGCCAGTTCCTGGAGCACGCGCCGTACTGCGAGCGCGACCTGCGCGGCCCGGCCGAACTGGTCCGCGGCGAGGGCACGGACGTCGAGATCCTGGTCAAGCACCGCGGCTCCGGCGGCGAGATCGTCGGCACCCGGTTCCTCCAGGCCCACCACCCCTTCGACGTGATCGGCTGGGACGGCTGCCTGTACCCGTACACCTTCAACGTCGAGGACTTCGAACCGATCACCGGCCGGATCCACCAGCCGCCGCCGGTGCACCAGGTGTTCGAGGGGCAGAACTTCGTCATCTGCAACTTCGTGCCGCGCAAGGTGGACTACCACCCGCTGTCCATCCCGGTGCCCTACTACCACTCCAACGTGGACTCCGACGAGGTCATGTTCTACTGCGGCGGCGACTACGAGGCGCGCAAGGGGTCCGGCATCGGCCAGGGCTCCGTCTCGCTGCACCCCGGCGGTCACGCCCACGGGCCGCAGCCGGGGGCCTACGAGCGGTCCATCGGGGCCGAGTTCTTCGACGAGCTCGCCGTCATGGTCGACACCTTCCGCCCGCTGGAGCTCGGCGAGGGCGGACTGGCCTGCGACGACGGGGCCTACGCGTGGAGCTGGGCGGGAGGCCGCCGCGCATGACCGTGCCGCCCGCACTGCTGGCCGCGCTGGTCGACGACGCGGGGCTGTTCCCGCCGACCTCGCTGCCCATGGACCGCGCGGTGGAACGCCACCGTGCCGACGCCGAGGCCGACGCGGCGATGCACACGCACCGTTTCCTGGTCCCCGCCTCCCGGGTGGGCGAGTTGCGCCGGCTGCTGCGCGAGGGCGAGGTGTTCGCGCTCGGGCTGATCGCCGACCGCGGCGCCGAGGGCCTGGCCGCGGCGGGCGCGGAGATCGCCGCCGACCCGAGGCTGCGGCTCGCGCTGGTGGAGGCGCCGCTGGCCGCCTTCGGGGAGCGGGAACCGGACGCGCTGCGGGCGCTGCTGGCGGAGCTGAAGGACGTGCCGGACCACGTCCCCCTGTACGCCGAGCCGGTGGCGCAGGCCCGCCCGGAGCCGCTGCTCACCACGCTGACGCGGCAGGCCGGCGCCCGGCCGCTGGGCGCCAAGCTCCGCTGTGGCGGGGTGCGGGCCGACCTGTTCCCGAGTACCGGGCAGGTGGCCGCGTTCGTCACCGCGTGCGTCGCCGCGGGTGTGCCGTTCAAGGCGACGGCCGGGCTCCACGAGGCGGTCCGCCACACCTCCGCCACCACCGGCTTCACCCACCACGGCTACCTCAACCTGCTGCTCGCCACCGCCGTCGCGGCATCCGGCGGCGACCGGCACGCCGTCCGGGACGTCCTGGAGACCGAGGACGCCGCCGAACTCGTGGGCCGTGCCGAGCGGTTGACCGCCGAGGAGGCCGCGGCCGCGCGCCGGTCCCTGGTCTCCTACGGGTCGTGCTCGACCGCCGCGCCCGTGCGCGAGGCCCGGCAGCTGTTCGCCCCGGCCCGCCGACCGACCTCCTGAACCACCTCGCTGTGAAGGACCACCGATGACCACCACCTGGGTCCCCGTCCCCGACGGTTCCCCGTTCCCGATCCAGAACCTGCCCTACGGCGTCTTCACCCCGAAGGCCGGCGGCCCCGCCCGGGTCGGCGTCGCCGTCGGCGAGCAGGTCCTCGACCTCGCGGCCGCCCTCGGCGACGACGTCTTCGCCCGGGGCTCGCTCAACGCCTTCATGGCGCGCGGCCGCGCCCGCTGGCAGGAGGCCCGCGCCCGGATCACCCACCTGCTGTCCGACGAGGCGCACCGGCCCGCCGTCGAGCCGCACCTGTACGCGCAGGCGGACGTCGACCTCGCCATGCCCTTCGAGGCCGCCGACTACGTCGACTTCTACGCCTCCGAGCACCACGCCTCCAACATCGGGCGGATGTTCCGCCCGGGCAGCGACCCGCTGACCCCCCAGTGGAAGCACCTGCCGATCGGCTACCACGGCCGGGCCGGCACCCTGGTGCCCTCCGGCACCCCGGTGGTCCGCCCGCACGGGCAGCGGCGGCCCGCCGAGGCCGGTGCGCTGCCGGGCTTCGGCCCGTCCGCCCGCCTGGACATCGAGGCCGAGGTCGGCTTCGTCGTCGGCACTCCCTCCCCGCTGGGCCACCCGGTGCCCGTCGAGGACTTCCGGGAGCACGTCTTCGGCGTCACCCTGGTCAACGACTGGTCGGCGCGCGACATCCAGAACTGGGAGTACGTGCCGCTCGGCCCGTTCCTCGGCAAGTCCTTCGCCACGTCCGTCAGCCCCTGGGTCGTCCCGCTGGACGCCCTGGAGGCCGCGCGGGTTGCGCCGCCGGCGCGCGAGCACGAGCTGCGGCCCTACCTGGCGGAGCGGGAGGACTGGGGCCTGGACCTCACCCTGGAGGTCCGGCTCAACGGACACCTGGTCGCCACCCCGCCGTTCGCCACCATGTACTGGACGCCCGCCCAGATGCTGGCCCACATGACGGTCAACGGCGCCTCCCTGCGCACCGGCGACTTCTACGCGTCGGGGACGGTGTCCGGCCCGGAGCCGGACCAGCGGGGTTCCTTCATGGAGCTGAGCTGGGGCGGCGCGGAGCCGCTGAAGCTGCCCGACGGGACGGCGCGGACCTTCCTCGAGGACGGCGACGAGGTGTCCATCTCCGCCACCGCGCCCGGCGCCGACGGCGTGACCATCGGGTTCGGCTCGGTCACCGGCCGGATCCTTCCGGCGGCCGGGTGACGGTGCGGCGGCCGCTCCCCGCCGTGCCGGGGGGCGGGAGCAGCCGGGCCATGGTCTCCGCGTTGCGGACGGCCGTGTCGCCGCAGCAGTTGTTGAACAGCACGTGCAGGCAGGAGACCCGCTCGGCGAGGGCGGTCAACCGGGGCAGCCACTCGGCGAGTTCGTCCTCGTCGTAGGCGTGCCGGAAGCGGTCCTCCTTGCTTCCGGCGCCCCAGGCCGTGCTGCGTCCGTGGAACCGCACCACGGACAGGCGCGGGGAGGTGACGGGGGTGACGGGCGGCACGGAGGCGGACAGCGTCTGCGTCATGTCGACGGCGACCGCCGCCATGTCGTGCTCCGCCAGCAGCGCGCGCGTGGCCTCCGCCCGGTCCTCCCGCCACCACGCCGGGTGCCGGAACTCCACGGCGAGCGGCCAGCCCTCGGTCCGCCGCGCGGTGGCGGCGAGGAACGCCTCCGCGCGGCGGCCGGGCCGGAACCACGGCGGGAACTGGAAGAGCACGCTTCCCAGCCGTCCGGCCCGGCGCAGCGGCGCGATCCCCTCGGCGAACCGGGCCCACGCCTCGTCGAGCACGCCCGGGTCCCGCGCGTCGGCGGGCAGGCCCTCGGGCATCACGGCGGCGCGGGTGGGGTGCCCGGTGAGCAGCGAGAACGCCTTCACGTCGAACACGAAGCCGTCCGGGGTCCGCTCGGTCCACAGGCGGCTGTTCCGCTCGGAGGGCAGCGCGTAGTAGGAGGCGTCGACCTCCACGACGGGGAACCGCTCGGCGTAGTGCCGCAGCCGTCCCTCGGCGTCCCGCCGCCCCGGCGGGTACCAGCCGCTGCCCACCAGCGCGCGGTCGGTCCAGGAGCACGTGCCCACGAGGATCTCACCCATGGCCGTGCCGTTACCCCGGACTTCCGGGGGCAGACGGGGCGGCCGCGGGCTCCCCGGCCCGTCGTTTCCCCGTTCCGGCGCGCGGGCGGGGACCGGACCGGGTGGTCCCGCGCCGCTCAGGCCAGGACCGACCTGAGCCCGCCCCACAGGTGCGAGCGGAAGAGCGGGTCGCCGAAGGCCTCACGGGTGTGGCCGAGGGAGGTGTAGAACACCGGCCCGCCGTCGTTGTCGTGGCACCAGGCGACGGGGTGGTCGCCGGGCATCCGGCCGCCCTCGTAGGACTCCTCGTCGACGGTCGCCAGCACCCGGACGAAGGGGCGGGGGTTGCCCCGGAAGTCGTACCACTCGTCGGTGAACTCCCAGCGGGGCGGCAGGTGTCCGGTGGCGGGGTGGCCGGCGTCCTCGATCACGACGGTGCCGGGCTGGAGCGCCGGGTGCCGGTCGAAGCGGGCGCCCAGCAGGGTCTCGAAGTAGGGCCAGCCGTACTCGGTGCAGGCCGCCGCGTGCACGCCCATGAAGCCGCGGCCGCGCCGGTGGAAGGCGGTGAGGTTGGCGCGTCCCTCGTCGGTCAGGACCTCGCCGCTGGTGGAGAGGAACACCACCGCCGCGAACCGGTCCAGCTCCCGCCCCTCGAACGCCTCGGGCCGCTCGGTCGCCTCCACCGTGAAGCCGTGCCGGGCGCCGAGTTCGGTGAACGCCGTGATCCCGTCGGGGATGGAGTCGTGCCGGTAGTCGGTGGTGCGGGTGTACAGCAGGATCTGCGGGCTCATGGTGCTCTGCTCCAGGACTCTCGGACGACGCACGACGCGCGGACCCCACCAGGGTGAGGCCCGCCCGCACCTGCGTGCCAGAGCGCTTCCCCGAACGGAAGCGTGCCGTCCGGCCGGTAATGCCGTTGTCGGGCACGGACGTTGTGGGAGATCATGCGCGTTCGTGACCTCGCGACCAGATGAACCCGCTGCCGCGGCAGCCCCGCCCGCGACCGCCGTGGCCGTCGCCCCCTCCACCCCGGTGCACCGGGACGGCAACGTCCTGCGCTGGCTCGTCGCCTACACGTTCTCCGTGGTCGGCGACGCCGCCTACTTCGTGGCGCTCGGCTGGGCCGCTCAGAAGGTGTCCGGGCCGGCCCAGGTCGGCCTGGTGATGGCGATAGGCGCGATACCCCGGGCCGTCCTCATGCTCGGCGGCGGTGTGATAGCCGACCGGTTCGGCCCGCGCCTGGTGGTGATCTCCTCCGACGCGGTCCGCGCCGTGGTGATCCTCGCGGCCGCCGCGGTGCTCGCGTTCAGCACGCCCGGGCTCTGGCTGCTCGTCGCGCTCGCCCTCGTCTTCGGCGTCGTGGACGCCCTGTTCATGCCGGCGGTCGGAGCGATGCCGCCCCGGCTCACCGGCCGCGACCAGTTGATGCGGGTGCAGAGCCTGCGCAACCTGGTGCAGCGGTCCGGCCACATCGCCGGTCCGCCGCTCGCCGGGTTCGCGATGGGGCTCGGCGGGCCCGCCGCCGCGTTCGCCGTGACCGGCGTCCTCTTCACCCTCTCGCTGTTCCTGCTGGTCGCGGTCCGGCTCGCCCCGCTGCCGCCCGAGGAGCAGCCCGCCGCCGACTCCACCGCCCGCCGCGACCTGGTCGACGGCATCGTCTACCTGCGCCACGAGCCCGTCGTCGGCCCGCTCGTCCTCTCCGGGCTGCTCTCGATGATCGGCTGCGTCCCGCCGATGGCGATCGGCGTCATCGTGCTCGCCGAGGAACGCGGCTGGGGCCCCTCCGGCGGTGCCTGGGTGAACGCCGCCCTCAGCGTCGGCGTCTGCGCGACCTCGCTCCTGCTCGTCGTGCGCGGCCGCTTCCCCCGGGCCGGCCACTGGCACAACATCACCCTGCTCGTCGCCTCCGCCGGCATCGGCCTGATCGGCGTGATGCCGAACCTCGCCCTCGCCGTCGTCGTGGCGCTCGTCTCCGGCCTGGTCTCCGGCCTCTGCGGCGGTCTCGCCCTGGCCCTGATGCAGGCCAACACCGCCCTCGCCTTCCAGGGCCGGGTCGCCTCCGTCCAGGCGCTCAGCGCGGTCGGCATCACGCCGGTGATGTTCCCGCTCTTCGGTCTCCTGGTCGAATTGTGGGGCGCCGGCCCCACCTTCCTCCTCTTCGGCTGCATCAGCATGCTCGGCGCCACGGTCTCCACCGCCTCCCGCGCCGTCCGCCACGCCGACCTCGACTTCCGGAAGACCGCGGCCTGACCCGACCCCGAAACGGCGGTCCCTCTCGCCTCGTCGCCACCACGGCTGACGCCTTCCCCGCCGCACCGGGGCGGGGTAGGGTCCGCCACGTGCGGACCACGTCGATGTTGCTGCAGCGTCTCCACGCGGCCGGGTTCGGTGACGTCACGGGGGTGGAGCCGGTCGAGGGCGGGATGGCGGCGGTGTCCGGGCTGGCGGTCCGGCCCGGGGGGACGCCGCTGTTCGTCAAGTCGTTCGCCGAGGTCCCGGACGGTGACCTGTTCGCCGCCGAGGCGGAGGGGCTGGCAGCGCTGCGCGAGCGTGGCGGGCTCACCACGCCGGAGGTCCGGCTGGCGACGCGGGAGCTGCTCGTGCTGTCCGTGCTGCGGGAGCGGCCGGCGCGGGAGGACTTCTGGGAGCGGGCCGCGCACGCGGTGGCCGGGTTGCACACCTCCACGACGCACCACCGGTTTGGCTGGGAGCACGACAACTGGCTCGGCCGCCATCGGCAGGAGAACGCCTGGACCGACGACGGGTTCGAGTTCTTCGCCCGGCGGCGTGTGCTGCGCTGGCTGCCGGAGCCGCGGGTCCGGGCGGCGCTGGACCGGCGGGACCGGCAGGCCCTGGAGCGCCTGTGCGACCGGCTCCCCGAACTGCTGCCGCCCCGGCCCGCCTGCCTGACGCACGGTGACCTCTGGGCGCAGAACGTCCTGGCCACCGGGGACGGCCGGCCCGCGTTCATCGACCCGGCCGTCTCCTACACGTGGGCCGAGGTGGACCTGGCCCACCTGTGGTGCTCACCGCACCCGCCGGAGGCCCGGCGGTTCTTCGAGGTGTACGCGGAGCTGACCGGCCTGGACGGCGGCTGGCGCGCCCGCATGCCCGTCGTCCAGCTCCGCCAGAGCCTCGCTCTGATCGCCATGTTCGACCACGACTGGGGGGCGGCGGAACAGGTCCGCGCGCTCGTCAGGCCGTTCCGCCGCGACTGACCGTTCCGCCGTCCTATCGTGTGCGGATGCGTGCACATCACATCGACCGGCCGACCGATCTCGACGTGGTCCGTGACTCCTACGACCGGGTCGCCGACAACTACGCCGAGATGGTGGCCACGACCGGCATGGGCGACATCCGCCGCCATCCGTGGCTGAAGGCGTCCATCGACGCCTTCGCCGACAGCGTCGCCGGGCTCGGCCCCGTCCTCGACGTCGGGTGCGGCCCCGGCACGGTGACCGCCTACCTCGCCGAGCGCGGGCTCGACGTGTCCGGGGTGGACCTCTCCCCCCGGATGGTCGAGAACGCGCGCCGCCTCCACCCGGAGTGCCGCTTCGAGGTCGCCTCCGCCACCGAACTCGACCTGGCCGAGGCGTCGTTGGGTGGCGTGCTCGGCTGGTGGTCGCTGTTCAACCTGCCGCGCGACGTGCTCCCCCAGGTCCTCGGCATGTTCGCGCGGGCGCTGCGTCCGGGCGGCCACCTCATCACCGGCACCCACGTCGGCGACGAGGACTTCCCCCGGACCGAGGCGTACGGGGGCGTGCCGGTCCGCTGGACCACCTACCGGTGGCGGCCGGAGCAGCTGGTCGCGTTGATCGAGCGGGCGGGGCTGCACCCGGTGGCCGAACTCCGGCTCCCGGCTGACGAGTTCAGCGGGCCGGGCGTGGTGGTGATGGCCCGGCGGCCCGGGTGAGGGCGGGCCCGCGGGTCAGCCGTGGTCGTAGACGGTGACCGCGACACCGCGGGCGCACAGGGTCCGGGTGACGATCGGCTCGATCCGCTCCCACCGGCCACCGGCCAGGCCGCAGCCGATGCGGGGCATGTGCACGGACGCCCCGTTCGTCAGGGCGTGCTCGGCGACGGCGTCCAGGCAGCGCTCGACGGCCTCGTAGCGGATGGGCGGCCCGCCGCTTCCGGTGCGGATGCCGTGCTGGGCGACCATGTTGGCGACCCGCACGTCCGCCCCGACGGCTACGAACTGCACGGCTCCCAGCCCGAAGTCGTTGTCCGCGCGCTCGCGGTGCCAGCGGCGGTAGGCGCGCTCCGGCTCGGACCACTTGCGGGAGACCGCCAGGACGAAGCCCTTGCCCCATCCTCCGCGGTCGTTGCAGACATGGGCGATGATCTTCTGCCCCTTCGCCTGGGGGCTGGTCGCGTCGCCGGTGATGATCGTCAAGGGTTCCACCGGGGCATGGTGCCCCAACCGGTACGGCAAGGGCCATCGCTTTGTCGCCGGCCGTGCGGTCGCACCGCCGCGCGGGGAGGCGTCGCGCCGCCGCCGGAAAGTGGCGCAATCACGCGTTGCCTGGAATTGACATGTCCGCAACCTTGGAATTGGGAGCGCTCCCAAGCCGAGTGACGACACAGCCCCCTGGTACGCGAGAGGACACCCATGACACGCTCCGACACGGCCGGCCGGTTACGCCGCGCCCCGTTCCTCCTGCTCGGCCTGGTCCTGGCCGCGCTGTTCTCCCTGGTGCCGTCGAACGGCACCGCCCACGCCCACGGGTCCGTGGTCGATCCCGCCACCCGCAACTACGGCTGCTGGCTGCGCTGGGGCAGCGACTTCCAGAACCCGGCCATGCAGCAGCAGGACCCCATGTGCTGGCAGGCCTGGCAGACCGACACCAACGCCATGTGGAACTGGAACGGCCTGTACCGCAACGGCTCCGCGGGCAACTTCCAGGCGGTCGTCCCCAACGGCCAGCTCTGCAGCGGCGGCCGGGCCGAGGGCGGCCGGTACAACGCCATGGACGCGGTGGGCGCGTGGAAGGCCACCGACGTCGGCGCCAACTTCACCCTGCGCCTGCACGACCAGGCCCGCCACGGCGCCGACTACATCCTGGTCTACGTCACCCGGCAGGGCTTCGACCCGGTCACCCAGCCGCTGACCTGGAACGACCTCCAACTGGTCACCCGCACCAGCCGTTACGCCCCGGGCTCCGACTACAACGTCCCGGTGAGCCTCTCCGGACGCAGCGGGCGTGCGGTGGTGTACACGATCTGGCAGGCCTCGCACATGGACCAGACGTACTTCCTCTGCAGCGACGTCAACTTCCGCTGAGCGAACGGGCGAACAGGCGAACGGGCGAGCGGGCGAACGACCCGATCGGTCCCTCCGACGTGTTCCGCCGCACGGGGCGCGGTCCGGCGGAACACGTCCTCGCCCTCACCGCTCCCGCGGGTCGTCCCGCCTGGCCATGAAGTGCTTGCGGCCGCCCGCGAACCAGGAGACCAGCGCGAACAGGGCGACCACGGCCACCGCCACCGGCGCGTAGTTGAAACTGTCGACCGTGACGGGGCGGCTGGGCGGCAGCACGAACAGCACGCAGATGACCGCCACCCACCCCACGGCGATCCAGCCGACGACCCCGCTCCAGCGGCCGAGGTGCCACGGGCCGGGGACGAACTCGTCACGCCGCAGGCGGCGCAGCAGCACCGGCGTCACGTAGGCGATGTACAGGCCGATCACGGCGATCGAGGTCACCGCCAGGTAGGCGGTGGTGTTGAACAGCGCCGGCAGGGTCAGGAGCGCGGAGAGCGCGACGCAGAACCAGATGGAGTTGGTGGGCGTCCCGGTGCGCGGGTTGACCTTCGCCCAGATCTTCGAGCCGGGGAGGGCGTTGTCGCGGGCGAAGGCGTACGTCATGCGGGAGTTGGCGGTCACCGAGGCCATGCCGCAGAAGAACTGCGCGACGCACACGATGAACAGCAGGAACTTCGCGGTTCCGGGGCTGTTGAGCGAGTCCAGGAAGACCTGGGCGGGCGGCAGCCCGGTGCTGGAGGTGGCCAGCTTGTCCAGGCCGGCCGGGGTCTTGTCCTGGATCGACGCCGTGATCGAGAAGAGCAGGACGAAACCGCCGACGACCGAGACGACCACGCTCATCACGATCCCGCGCGGCGCGCTGCGGGCCGCTCCCCTGGTCTCCTCCGCCACGTGGGCGGAGGCGTCGTACCCGGTGAACGTGTACTGGGCCATGAGCAGGCCCATCAGGAAGACGTAGAGGCCCGAGGTCCACCCGGTGGCGTTGTGCCAGCCGGTCAGCGTCCACTCCGCGGACTGGTGGTGCTCGGGCAGGATCCACAGGGCGCCGACCACCACCAGGACGCCGCCGACGTGCCACCAGGCGGAGACGTTGGACAGCAAGGCGACGAGCCGGACGCCGAAGGTGTTGAGCAGCGCGTGCACCAGGACGATCGCGAGGAAGAGCAGATAGGTGCGGCCGGGGGTGACCTCGGTGCCCCAGACGAGGTTCATGAACGCCATCCAGGTGGTGGCGCACCCGAAGTCGATGGCCGCGGTCACCGCGACCTCGCCCATGAAGTTGAACCAGCCCGTGAACCAGGCCCAGGCCCGCTTGTTCTTCCGGGCGAGTTCACCGGCCCAGAAGTACAGCCCGCCGGCGGTGGGGTACCGCGAGCACACCTCGGCCATGGCCAGCGCCACGCAGGTCACGAAGAGCCCGACCACCACCCAGCCGAGCACGACGGCCGAGGGGCCGCCGGACTTCAGGGCGATGCCGTACGAGGTGATGCAGCCGGCCAGGATGGAGATGATCGAGAACGAGACGGCGAAGTTGGAGAACCCGCTCATCCCGCGGTGCAGTTCCTGCTGGTACCCCATCTCGGCGAGGCGGGCGGCGTCCTCGTCCAGCACCGCCCCCGGCCCCGGCCCGGCCGCCGGTTTCCGCTCCGGCTCGGTCTGTGGCGGAATTCCTTCTTGTGCGGACACCCGGCGACTCCTCACCGACGACGACGGGCGATCAGAGTGGCGTGCGCCACACGCGTTGTCAACGGTGCCGCGGTCGGCTTCCGCGGCTTCCGGCGGGGCGGGTGTCCGGGTGGGCGAGGCCGAGGTGGTCGCGCAGGGTGGTGCCCTCGTACTCGGTGCGGAACACCCCGCGCTCCTGGAGGAGGGGCACGACGGTGTCGGCGAAGACGTCCAGACCGGTGGGGACCAGGTGCGGCACCAGGATGAACCCGTCGGCGGCGTCCGCCTGGACGAACGCGTCGACGTCGCGCGCCACGGTCTGCGGGGAGCCGACGAAGGTCTGCCGGTTGCCGGTGTGGATGACCAGGTCCCGGATGGACCACTTGTTGGCCTCGGCCAGCTCCCGCCACTCGCGCGCGGTGGCCACCGGGTCGCGGTACATCCGCACCTGGGCCCTGCCGCGTGCCACCGTGTGCTCGCCGGGGACCGGGGCGACGTCGGGGAGCGGGCCGTCCGGGTCGTAGCCGGAGAGGTCGCGGTTCCAGACGAACTCCAGGTGCCGCAGGGCAGTGGCCCCGCTGACCTGCTGCCGCCGCACCTCGCGGGCGAGTTCGGCGGCCTCGTGGTCGGTGTCGGCGACCACGAAGGTGGCGGCCGGGAGGATCAGCAGCTGGTCGGGGGTGCGTCCGTGGCGGGCGAGCCGCCGTTTGACGTCGGCGTAGAACGCCTGACCCGCGGTGAGCGTGCCGTGGCGGCTGAAGATGGCGTCCGCGGAGGAGGCGGCGAACTCGCGTCCCTCGTCGGAGTCCCCGGCCTGGAAGATCACCGGGCGTCCCTGGGGGCCGCGGGGGACGTCGAACCGGCCCTCGATGTCGAACTCCTCGCCCCGGTGCGCGAAGGCGCCCGCCCCGGCGTCGCGCAGGAACCGGCCCGTGTCCTGGTCGGCGACGATCTCGTCGCCGGTCCAGGAGTCGAAGAGTTCGGTGGCGGTGGCGAGGAACTCCTCGGCGCGGGAGTACCGCCGGGACTCGGGCAGGAATCCGCCGCGGCGGAAGTTCTCGCCGGTGAAGGCGTCCCAGGAGGTGACCACGTTCCAGGCGGCGCGGCCGCCGGTGAGGTGGTCCAGGCTCGCGAACTGCCGGGCCACCTCGTAGGGCTCGTTGTAGGTGGAGTTGATGGTGCCGGCCAGGCCGATCCGCTCGGTCACCGCGCCCAGCGCGGCCAGCACGGTGAAGGTGTCGGGGCGTCCCACCACGTCCAGGTCGTAGATCTCGCCCCCGTGTTCGCGCAGCCGCAGCCCCTCGGCGAGGAACAGGAAGTCGAACTTGGCGCGTTCGGCGGTGCGCGCCAGGTGGACGAAGGAGCTGAAGTCGATCTGGCTGCCGGAGGCGGGGTCGCTCCACACGGTGGTGTTGTTGACGCCGGGGAAGTGGACGGCGAGGTGGACGCGCTTGGGCTGGGCCCGGTTCGGTTCCGCGGTGCTCATGCGGCGTGGTCTCCTTCCGGTCGGGCGGCGGACGCGTAGCGGTTGGCGGGGCGGGGCAGGCCGAGCAGTCCGCGCAGGGTGGATGCCTCGTAGGCGTGGCGGAAGACGCCCCGGGAGCGGAGTTCGGGCACCAGACCGCGGGTGATCGCGCGCAGGTCGTGGGCGGCGACGGCGGGCCTGAGCCGGTAGCCGGTGAGGCCGCCCTCCCGCCAGTGCAGCAGCAGGTCGGCGAGCTGGGCGGGGGTGCCGGTGAAGATCTCCGCGTCGGAGGTGTACTCCTCGCCGGCGAGGTCGTCGAGGCGGTCCCGGCGGGCGGCGGCCCCGGCGGGGGTTTCGCCGAGGAAGACGACCAGGTCGCCGAAGACGTGCAGGGGTTCGTGCTCGCGTCCGGCGGCGGCCTGTTCGGCGCGGATCTCCTCGATGACCGCGCGGGCGTGGTCGACGTCGTGCGGGGTGACGTATCCGACGTCGGCGGCGCGGGCGACCAGCCGGTAGGGCACGGTGGCGTGGGCGAGTGCGGTCACCGGCGGCTGGCCCTGGGGCGGACGCGGGGTGATGGACGGGCCCTTGACGCTGAAGTGCCGCCCGTGGAAGTCGATGTGGTGCAGTTTCTCCCGGTCGACGAAGCGGCCGGTGGCGACGTCACGGATCTCGGCGTCGTCCTCCCAGCTGTCCCAGAGCCGGCGCTGCACCTCGACGTGGTCGGCGGCCTCGTCGAACAGTTCCTCGACGGCGTGGAGGGGGCCGAGGGCGCCGGAGTCGGAGAGGTCCAGCGGCGGGAGGGTCCGGCGGCCGAAGTGTGCGGTCTCGTCGGTGCGGACGGACACCCGGACGCGAACACCGGCACGGCCGCCGCTCACATGGTCGAGGGTGGCGATCGCCTTGGAGATGTGGAACGGCTCCGTGTGCGTGGTCACCACGGTGGGGACCAGGCCTATGTGGCGGGTCAGCGGGGCCACGCGGGCCGCCACCAGGACCGCGTCGAGCCGGCCGCGGACCTGGTCGGTGCGGTCGTCCCGGTGGGTGGGGTGCGAGGACTGCGGCGACAGGCCGTCCTCGAGGGTGACGAAGTCGAGCAGGCCGCGCTCGGCCTCGGTCACCAACTCCGCCCAGTAACGGGCGGAGAGCAGTTCGCGGGGGCGGGACCGGGGGTCGCGCCAGGCGGCCGGGTGCCAGCCGGCGCCGTCCAGCGCGACGGCGAGGTGCAGCGGCTGGGACGCCGGCCCGGAACCGGCGGGGGGCGGGGAGGAGGCGGGCATGGGCGGCCTTCCTGGAGAGGGGTGGTCTGCGGACGGCGGTCGGACGGCCTGCGGGAGTGAGAGGCTCTTCGGGCGCCGGAGAACCGCCGGGAGTCGGAGCATCTTCGGCAGTCGGAGGACCGTCGGGAGTCAGAGGACCTTCGAGAGGAAGGCGCGGGTGCGTGCGTGGCGCGGGTTGTCCAGCACCTCGGCGGGCGGCCCCTGCTCGACGACGACGCCCTGGTCCATGAAGACGACGCGATCGGCGACCTCGCGGGCGAAGCCGATCTCGTGGGTGACCACGACCATCGTGGTGCCGGTCCTGGCGAGGTCCTTGACGACCTCCAGCACCTCCCCCACCAGCTCGGGGTCGAGTGCGGAGGTGGGCTCGTCGAGGAGCAGCACCTTGGGGTCCAGGGCGAGCGCCCGGGCGATGGCCACCCGCTGCTGCTGGCCTCCGGAGAGCCGGCGGGGGTAGGCGTCCGCCTTGTCGGCCAGGCCGACCCTGGCCAGGAGGCGTCCGGCGGCGGCCACGGCGTCCTCGCGGGGCCTGCCCAGCGCGGAGACCGGGGCCTCGATCAGGTTCTCCAGGACCGTGAGGTGCGGGAAGAGGTTGAAGTTCTGGAAGACGAACCCGATCCGGGTGCGCTGCCGCAGGACGTCCTTCTCCTTGAGCTCGTGAAGCTTCCCGCCGCGCCGGCGGTGGCCGACCAGTTCGCCGTCGACGCGGATCACCCCCTGGTCGACCTTCTCCAGGTGGTTGATGGTCCGCAGCAGCGTGGACTTGCCGGAGCCGGAGGGGCCGAGGACGGCGGTGACCTCTCCGGCCCGCACGGCCAGGTCCACGCCGCGCAGCACCTCCAGGGCGCCGAAGCTCTTGCGGACGCCGCGGACGTCCAGCATCAGGTCCCCGGGTCCGGGACCGGGTGGTGGTGCAGGCGCCGGGCTTTTCGGGGTGTCGCTCATGCCGTTCCTCCGAGGGGTCGGTGGGTGGGGGCCGTGGGTCAGGGCCGCTGCTCGGGCGGGTTGACGCGTGACTTCTCGAGGGCGGACGCGGTGGTGCCCCACTCCTCGAGGATCCGGGCGTAGACGCCGCTCTCGATCAGTTCGTCGACCGCGGCCTGGAAGGCGGGGGTGAGCGGGGAGCCCTTCCGGAAGGCGAAGCCCACGTCGAGGCGGTGGTACTCGCCGAGGAAGCGGGTGCCGGCGGCGGGTTGCGCGGCCTGGTACCGCAGGCCGTTGATGGTCGACATCACGACGTCGATCCGGCCCTGCTGCAGCGCGGTGACCACGGCCCCGCTCTCGGCGTACACCTTGACCTCGTACGGCTCGCGCCCGGCCTCGGCGCACACGCCCTTGTTCTCGTGCAGGGTGGCCTCGAAGGTGGTGCCCGCGTTGGTGCCGACGGTCAGCCCGCACAGTTCGGTCAGGTCCTCGACCTTGCCGGTCAGCCGGGTGCTGTCCTTCTTGACGGCGAAGCCCTGGCCGTCGTTGATGTAGGTGACGAAGTCGACGGTCCGCAGCCGTTCCGCGGTGACCCCGAAGTTGCCGGTGCCGACGTCGTACTTGCCGCTGGACAGGGCCGGCAGGATGGTCTCGAAGGCGGCGTCCTCACGCTGGAGCTCGATGCCCAGCACGCGGGCGACGGCCTCGGCGATGTCGATGTCCTGGCCGGCCGGCGGCTCGCCCTGGCCGTTCGGGTAGTAGGCGCCGGGCGGACTTCCGACGGAGCTTCCGATCCGCAGTGTTCCCCTGGCCCGCACGTCGGCGGGGAGCAGGGCGGAGACGGCCTCCACCTCGCGCACGCCGGCCAGCGGGTCGCCGGTGGGGGCGGGTGAGCCGGCCGCCGCGGCGCCGGCCGGCCCCGCGGCCGTGCCGCCGCCCCCGCCCCCGCACGCGCTCAGGCCGAGGACGGACAGCAGGATCACTCCGCTCACGGCACGTCGCAGTCGGCCTCGGATACGTGGGTGGGTCACAGGTCCAGAACCTTTCCGTTCGCGGTGGGACGGGCACGAGACAAGGCGGGGATGGGAGGGATGCCGCAGGGCAGCCCGGCGGTGCGGGGGACACGGCATGCGGACGTGCCCCTGCGAGGGTGTGCGGCGGGAAGCGGTCCCGAGGGACCGGCGGGGACGCGTGACGACGGGGGCCGGAAACGGGCGGACGGGCGGTTGGCCCCGTCCGGGCAGGTGCCGGCGGTGCGCGACAGGCGGGAGTGCCGGCCGTGCGTCAGGGATGCGACAGGGAGATCTCGGCCCGCGACGGGGTCACCGAGGGAGGGATCGGGCCGTTCCGGACGGCCTGCGACAGTCCGGTCAGCAGGGGCGACACGAGGCGGACCACACGCGACCGAAGTCGATGTGGCCGCGCGTCACCAGGCGCTGCCGACGGGAGTTCATGCGGACCATTGAGCACCGGCCCGGAGCGTTCGTCAACCGGGCGTCCGTACAACGGACTTGTTGACAGCGGGCCCGCACACGGGCATACGGTGGTGGGACCGGCCGTGTTGAGGGACACGCCGGGCGTGACGACGAACCTCCCCGGGCGCACAGCGGCGCCCCGGGACGGTCCCCTACGCCCCGTGACTCCCTCCCGGAGGATCCGATGGTCACCCCGACCGGTACCGCCTCCCTTCCGCCGTCCCCCTCCGCCCTGCCGGCGGCCTCCGGCCCCGCCGCCGCGGACGCGCTGCCCGAGATCGTGCCGCGCAGGCGGCCCGGACGCCTGCTGGCCGGCGCCCTCGGACTGCTGGTCCTGGCCATGGTGGTCAACTCGGTGCTGCGCAACGACGCGTTCCGGTGGGACGTGGTCGGCCGGTACCTCACCACCGCGGCCGTGCTGGACGGACTGCTGCTGACCCTGTGGCTGACCGCCGTGGTCATGGTGCTGGGCTTCCTGCTCGGCATTCCGCTCGCCGTCATGCGGCTGTCGTCCAACCCGGTGCTCGCCACGCTGAGTTGGGGCTTCGTGTGGATCTTCCGGTCCACTCCGCTGCTGGTGCAGCTGCTGTTCTGGTTCAACATCGGCGCGCTGTACCCGCGGATCGGTCTCGGCGTGCCGTTCGGCCCGCAGCTGGTCAGCGTGGACACGGTGAACCTGCTCGGGCCGACGCTCACCGCCGTGGTGGGCCTGACCCTGCACGAGGCCGCGTACGCCGCCGAGGTGGTCCGCGGCGGGATCCTCTCGGTGGACGACGGCCAGACCGAGGCCGCCAGGGCGCTGGGCCTGGGCCGGTGGCGGACGCTGCGCCGGATCGTGGTGCCGCAGGCGATGCGGTCGATCGTCCCCACCGCGGGGAACATGCTGATCGGCACGCTCAAGGGCACCAGCATCGTGAGCGTGCTGGCCGTCCACGACCTGCTGTTCTCGGTGCAGTTGGTCTACAACCAGACCTACCAGGTGATCCCGCTGCTGATGGTGGCCACCCTCTGGTACGTCGCGGTGACCAGCGTCCTGAGCGTCGGCCAGTTCTACGTCGAGCGCCATTACGCGCGCGGGTCGGCCCGCGCGCTGCCGCGTACCCCGGTGCGGCGGCTCGGGGACGGGCTGGGCCGCCTGGCACGGCGGTCGCGTGCGGTCGTGCGGAGCTCCGGCGGTGCGCGGTGACGGCGGACGGACGTCCCGCCGTGCTGGCCGTCGTCGGGGCGGGGCCGCGCGCCACCGGCCTGCTGGAGCGGATCGCGGCGAACCTCGCCGAGCTCTGGCCCGAGCGGCGTCCGCTCCACGTCCACCTGGTGGATCCGCACCCGCCGGGGCCCGGGCGCGTCTGGCGGCACGACCAGTCCCCGCTGCTGCGGATGAACTCCATGGCGGAGGACGTCACCATGTTCACCGACGAGTCGTCCACCGTGGAGGGGCCGGTGCGTCCGGGGCCCTCCCTCGCCGCGTGGGCCGCCCAGTTCTCCGGGCGCGGTCCACGCCACGAGCCGTACGCCGAGCCCGCGGATCCGGAGGTCCTCGCCGAGCTCCGCTCCCTCGGCGGCGCGGACTTCCCCACCCGCCGCGCCCAGAGCGCCTACCTGGACTGGGTGTTCCGGCGGGTCCTGGCCGAACTCCCGCCATGGGTGCGGGTCGAGTGGCACGCCACCACCGCGACCTCCGTCACCGGCCCGGCCGACGGCCCGCAGCGGCTCCACCTGGCCGGCCGCGACCTGCCGCTCACCGCCGACCTGGTCGTCCTCGCCCAGGGCCACCTGGGCTCCGCGCCGCCCGCCGAGCACCGGACCCACGCCGCGTTCGCCCGCAGGCACGGCCTGTTCCACCTTCCGCCCGCCTACACGGCGGACGTCGACCTGTCCGCGGTGCGGCCCGGGCAGCACCTCCTGGTCCGCGGGTTCGGGCTGGCCTTCGTCGATCTGATGGCCCTGCTCACCGAAGGCCGTGGCGGCACGTACCGCCGGGAGGCAGACGGCACCCTCGCCTACCGGCCGTCCGGCCGCGAACCGGTGCTGCACGTCGCGTCCCGGCGCGGCGTCCCGTACCACTCCAAGACGCACTACCGGCTGCGGGGACCGAGGCCCCCGCTCCCGAGGTACTTCGGCCCGGCGCAGGTGGCGCGGTCGGCCGCGGCCGGTCCGCTCGACCTCCGGCGGGACGTCTGGCCCCTGATGGCGAAGGAGATCGGCTACGGCCACTACCACGAGCTCTTCCACGCCCACCCGGACCGCACCACCGTGGCCTGGGCGGACTTCGAGGCCGCCTACGACGAACTCGGCTGGTACTCCGCCGACCTGCGGGCCCTGGTCGCCGCCGCGGTCCCCGACCCGGCCGACCGGCTCGATCTGGAGGCCCTGGACCGCCCCCTGGCCGGTCTCTCCTTCCCCTCCCCGGAGGCGTTCCAGGAACACCTGCGCGACCACGTCCGGCGCGACGTGGCCCGGCGGGCCGACCCGGCGCACAGCGCGGACCTGGGCGCCTTCCTCGCGCTGCTCTCCGTGTACGGTCAGCTCCCCCGCCTGGTGGAGACGGGAGCCCTGACGGCCCGCTCCGTCGCGCGTGACCTGGACGGCTGGTGGCACGGCTTCTTCAACTCCCTCGCCTCCGGCCCGCCCGGCTTCCGTCTGCGGCAGCTGCTCGCGCTGTCCCGGGCCGGGGTGGTCCGGTTCCTGGGCGCGGAGCCGCTGATCGGCACCGACGAGGAGGCCGGCGTCTTCACCGCGACCAGTCCCACGGTGCCGGGGCACACCGTGCGGGCCACCGGTCTGGTCGAGGCCCGCCTGCCCGCTCCCTCGCTGCGGCGCACCACCGACCCGCTGCTCAGGGACCTCGACGTCCGCGGGGCGGTCGCCGAGGAGGTCCTCACCGACCGCACCCACACGCACCGTTCCGGGCTGCTCAGCGTCTCGCCCGCGGACGGCCGCCTGGTCGATCCGCGGCTGGGCGGGCGCCCGCACCCCCGCCGGTTGGCGCTCGGGGCGCCGACCAACCAGCGCGCCGTCGCCGCCTTCGCCCGACCGCTCACCGACGCCCCCGCCTTCCGGTACAACGACGCGACGGCCCGGACCCTGCTGCGCGCACTGGCCGCGGACCCCGCCCCTGCCGTGGTCCAGCGGTCGCGCTGAGCGGCCCCTGGACCACGCGCGCGCCGGGCGGTCAGCCGGTGAGCCGGTCCGCCTCGGGCCGCCGCCGGCCGGTGTGCGCCTCCCAGTCCACGATCCGCACGGCCGCGCCCGCGGCCTCCTCGCCCCGGCAGTGGGCGTGGTGCCTGCGGGCGATGCCGTCCAGGTCGAGGTGGACGCCGAAGGCCGGGTGCGCGGTCAGCCGGCGCGCGTAGGCCCACAACCGGGGGTGGTCGGCGATCCGGTGCACCGCGACGGCGTCGAGGTGGTGGCGGTGCACGGTGTCGAGCTGCACCAGGGCCACCCACAGGTCGACGTCGGCCAGGGTGATGTGCCCGCCGACCATGAACTTGCGGAAGGCGAGGCGCCGTTCGAGGACGTCGAGGGTGCGCAGCAGGGTGGCCGACGCGGCGTCACGCCTCACCGCGGCGTCCGTGCCGGTGCCGGTGCTGGTGCCTGTGCCGCTGCCGGTGCCCGCGTCGGCCTGCCCGGCGCGTTGCGCGGCCTCGCCGATGTCCTCCGCGCAGAGCCGGCGCACGTCCTCCAGCTCCTCCTCCACGCCGTGCGGCCGCAGGTCGGGGCCGTGTCCGCCGAACCGCGCGACCAGGTCGCGCAGGATGTCGGGGGCGTGGGTGCTGACGATCCGCCCGGTCCAGTTGTCGCTGAGCACGGGCGCGACGGCCGGACCGGCGTAGGCGTGCGAGCTGGCCTCGTACAGCGGGCGCAGTGCCCGGTGTCCGCCGCCGGGCGCGTCGGGCACGGCGGGCAGCAGGGTCACGGGAAGGGTGTCGCCGAGGCCGAGCAGGCTGTGCGTGACGGCGATCCGCAGGCCGTCCGGACACGAGAGGGCGAGGTGGAGCCGGTAGCGGCGGGCCGCGGCGTAGTAGCCGCTGCGGGCGTCGCGGCCGATCCTGCCGCGGAAACGGGACGTGGCGGGGAGCGGGAACGCGGAGGACATACGTCTCCCTGGAGACTCGGTCTGGGGTGCGCGGGGCGGCGCCGTGCGCGGGCGTGCGACGGCGTCCGCGGGTGTCCGGGGCGCGCGGCGGTGCGACGCGGCCCGGGACATGGTCCGGTACGGCGGGTCAGGCGTGGCCGGGGGCGGTGACGCCGTGGCGCGGGCGTCCCGCCGCGCTGCACACACGCATCAGATCGATGTGGCGGCGGGAGGTCAGCAGGGGCAGCGGCCGGACGGCGACACGGACGGTGTCGCTCCCTCGGTCCGGCACGCAACGGCCCATGACTCCCCACCGGTTCACCAGGTTCCTTGCAGGGAGTGTCTGCCCCTGCGCGGAGCGCGTCAAGACACCTGGCACCCGGGCGACCGACCGTCTCACCGGCTGGGAAGCCGGGGGCCGCGCTAGCGGAGGGCGGCCTCGTCGAGGGCGCCCGTGAGCTTGGCGAGCAGCGTGCGCAGGGTCCGCGCCTCCTCGCGGTCGAAGCCGGTCGCGGCGGCGATGCGGTGGGGGACCTGGCGGGCACGGTCGCGCAGGGCGGCGCCCTCGGGGGTGAGGTGGATGTGCACGGAGCGCTCGTCGGCGGCGGAGCGCCGCCGGTGGACGAGACCGGCCGCCTCGAGGCGCTTCAGGAGGGGCGAGAGGGTGCCGGAGTCCAGCCGCAGGCGCTCGCCCAGGCTCTTGACGGGTGTGGCGCCCTCCTCCCAGAGCACGAGCATGACCAGGTACTGCGGATAGGTGAGCCCGAGGTCCTTGAGGACGACGCGGTAGACGGCGGTGAACGCGCGGGAGGCGGCATTCAGGGAGAAGCAGATCTGGCTGTCGAGGAGCAGGGCGTCGTCGAGGCCGGGCTCGCTCTCCCGGTCGGCGGGGCCGCCGGCGTGCGGGGTGTCCATGGGGCCAGGGTAGCCCGCCCACATTTTGATTGCGCACAATTTAATTGCGTGCTTCACTTGATGGCGGCGGCACCGCCCGGTCCCGCCGCCTGGACGAAGAGGGGTTTCGCAATGGACGCGCTGTACACCGCCGTAGCCACCGCCACCCACGGCCGCGAGGGCCGCGCCGTGGCGTCCGACGGAAAGCTGGACGTCCAGCTCGCGCCGCCGCGCGAGCTCGGCGGCAACGGCGAGGGCACCAACCCGGAGCAGCTCTTCGCCGCCGGTTACGCGGCCTGCTTCGCCAGCGCACTCGGCGCGGTGGGCCGGCAGGCCAAGGTGGACGTCTCCGACGCCGCGGTGACCGGCGAGGTGTCGATCGGCAAGGACGGCCCGGGCTTCGCCCTGGCGGTGACCCTGCGGATCGAGCTCCCGGAGTCCGTGGACGCGGAGACGGGCCGCACGCTGGTGGAGCAGGCGCACCAGGTGTGCCCCTACTCCAACGCGACCCGCGGCAACATCCCGGTCGAGCTCGTCATCGAGTGAGCCGCGGCCTCCCCGCGCGCCGATGCCCCGCCCAGACGTTCCCGGGCGGGGCATCGGCGTCCGTGCGGCCGGAGGGGCCGCGCCGGGCGGTCAGCCGCAGGCGGCCCCGTCCCGGGTGAAGTCGTCCGGCGCGCCGTTGCTCCCGGTCCAGGTGCCGGTGAGGCCGACGGTCACCGAACGGCCGGGCTCCACCTGGCCGTTCCAGGACGAGGCGGTGACGGTGACCCGGTCGCCGCTCTGGGTGTGGGAGCCGTTCCACAGCTGGGTGACGCGCTGCCCGTCGGGGAAGGACCAGCCGAGCTTCCAGCCCTTCCAGGCGGTCCCACCGGTGTTGGTGAGCCGGACCTCGGCCTGGAAGCCGCCCTGCCACTGGTTCGTGACGCGGTAGTCCACCGCGCAGTCGCCCGCCGGGTCCGGCGGGTCGGTCGGGTCCGGCGGGTCGGTGGGGTCCGTGGGCGCGGGGATCGCGGCCGTGTCCGCGTAGACGATGCCCCGGCCGTTGGTGGAGACGTAGACCCGTCCGTAGGTGCGCGGGTCGCCGGTGATGGTGGAGCCCGTCCAGCCCCACTGGTGGTCGTCGTCGTTGATCCGGACCCAGGTGGCGCCCGCGTCGGTGGAGCGGAAGATCCCGCGGACCCCGTCGATCCGGGCACTGCTGTAGAGGGCCGGGTAGGCCGCGCCGGGGGCGGCCTTGCCGAAGCCGACGGTGTCGGCCTCCTGGACGCCGCCCACCTTGGTGAAGGTGGCGCCGGAGTCGGTGGAGTGCCACAGCCCGTACGTCCCGCCCTCCTTGCCGCCGGCCAGCCAGATGTCGCCGCCGCGGCCGGGTACCGCCTTGAAGCGGACGTCGCCCTCGGCCGGCAGCCCGGTCGAGGCGCGCTTGGTGAAGGTGGCGCCGCCGTCGGTGCTGACGTAGAAGGCGCCGCCCTTGAAGCCGTAGAACTTCTTCGGGTCCACCCGGTCCGACTCGACGAGCGCCCCCGCGGGGATGCCGGTGGACGCCGTCCAGGAGGAGCCGGAGCCGGTGTGCACGCCCGCGCCCTCGGGGCTCCACACGTAACGGCCGCCGTCCGCAGCCACGGCGACGGTGCCGCCGCCGGTCACCCCCGACGGGTCCGCGCCGGCCCACCAGTTGGCGCCGTTGTCGGAGGAGAAGGCGACGTGGGCGCCGCTCTCCACGTGGCCCACCCGGACCACGGTGTTCGGGTTCGTCTCGGCGTAGTCCAGGCTGGTGGTGGAGGTGAAGTTGGGCGACTGGAACATCGTCGCCGGGACCGCGGACAGGTCGGTGTGGCGGAAGCCGCCGATGTCACCCAGGCCGCTGATGAGGGTCGCGCCGGAGGGCGGGGCGATCAGGTCGAGCACCGCGGTCTCCTCCAGGCCCTTCACCATCGGCTCGATGACGGGCTTGCCGCCGCTGTCCCAGTCGGTGAGGTTCTCGGTGCCGTAGATCGTCGCGCCGGTGCCGTACATCATCCGGTCCGGGTCGAACGGGTCGATCTCCAGCGCCTCCGTCATCCAGCCGAGCTTCGGGGTCTCTTCCGGCGGTGTCGGGTGGGCGCCCCAGTCGAGCCAGGGCACCGAGGAGATGTCCATGGTGTAGCGGTTGGCGCGGTTCGGGTAGGAGCTGTACTCCCAGGCCCTGGTCCAGGTCTCCCCGCTGTCGGTGGTGCGGAAGATCTGGGTGTCCGGCCACCAGGAGCTGTAGCCGGTCACCATCACCGTGCCGGGGTTCTGCCGGTCGACGCTGAGCCCGCTGTAGCCGAAGTGCGTTTCGGCGGCGGGCACCGGGCTGATGTCGGTCCACGCGCCGCTGCCGGTGTCGTAGCGCCAGACCTGTCCGGTGGAGCCGTCGTACGGGCCGCCGGTGTCGCTGTACGGGAGGTAGAGGTAGCCGTTCTCCGCGTCCAGGACGCCCTTGTGCGCGAGCAGCCCGGTCGGCTGGCCGGCCACCCGTGACCAGGTGGCGCCGGCGTCGGTCGACCGGTAGACGTTGTTCTCCTTGTCGGCGACGCCGACGTAGATGGTCCGGGTGGCGGATCCCGGGCTGCCCGTGGTCTCGTCGAAGGTGACCCAGGAGATGCCCTGGATGTCGCTGTTGTAGCCGCTGGTGTCGCCCGGATCGGCGACGTAGGTGCCCGGGTTGGGGAACGAGGTGACCTTCGACCAGGTCGCGCCGCTGTCCGTGGAGCGCC
Organism: Streptomyces sp. NPDC002640; assembly: GCF_053592575.1. Lineage (NCBI taxonomy): Bacteria > Bacillati > Actinomycetota > Actinomycetes > Kitasatosporales > Streptomycetaceae > Streptomyces > Streptomyces sp. NPDC002640. The sequence goes on from NZ_JBSFVZ010000010.1 coordinate 59,004, forward strand.
ACAGGCCGTTGCCGCTGGGCGCGCCGAGGTAGAGCACGCTGTTGCGGTGCGGGTCGACGGCCAGCCGCTCCCCCATGCCGCGGCCGGGCATGTTGCCGCCCAGCTTGAACGGCAGGTCGGCCTTGGCCCAGGTCTCGCCCCGGTCGGAGGAGCGCAGCACGGCGCCCTTCCCGGGGTCCCAGTCGTTGGTGTAGGTGCCGACCGCCGCGTAGACCTTGTCCGGGTCGACGCTGTCGGAGGCGAGGCCGATCACGCCCGTGTGGCCCCAGTCGTCCCAGCCGACGTGGTCCAGCAGCGGCTTCCAGCTCTTGGTCGACTCCACCCAGCGGTAGGCGCCGCCGATGTCGGTGCGCGCGTAGGCGAGGTCCGGCTCGGACCGGTTGAAGACGATGCCGGGGACGAAGCCGCCGCCGTCGATGCGGACGTTCTTCCAGTCGGCCGTGGTGGCGGCCGCCCGGGGCGCGGCGCCGGGGCCGACGGTGGCGTCGGTCCGGGCGGCGGCGGCCGGCACCAGGGCGCACAGCAGGCCCGCGGCGGCGGCGAGGACGCCGCCCAGTCTTCGCGCGGTGCGGTGGGCCGGCCGTGGGCGGCCGGCCCGGGAGGCGCCCGGGGGCAGCGCGCTCGGGGGCAGCGCTCCGCCCGTGGCGGGAGGGGACTCGTGCACTGGTCGTTCCTTCCTCGACGCGCCGGCCGCCCCCGCGGCGGGAGCCCGCGGCGGACACCGCGGCGGCTCGTTCCTGGCCATGGCGGTGCCGCCGCCCGCGGGAGGGCCGGGGCAGATGGATGGGGAGTGCGGGGCGGAACCCGCCGGGCACGCGGCGGAGGTCGCCCGCCCGGCCCGGCGTACGGGTGGTGCCTCCCGGCACGGGCACGGGAGGCACGGGCGGGGGCCCGCGCCGGACGACGCCGTGCGACTGGGAGCGCTCCCACTGTCGAGGGCCGTCCGACACGGAGTCAAGACGTCCGCACCGTCGAAGACGTTCGACGGCGGCACCCGCAGGTCACGGCGTCCGACCGGGGCGTGGGGTCGATCGTCGAAGCGCTTCGACTGACTCTGGACACCCACCGTCGCTGGGGCTACTGTCTGACCACCCGCACATCTCGCGGACCTGCCACGCGCCGGGTCGAAGCGCTTCACAATGCTGGGAGAGCTGGATGGTCACCCTCGCCGAGGTCGCCCAGCACGCCGGAGTCTCGGCGAGCACGGTGAGTTACGTCCTCAGCGGCAAGCGGTCCATCTCCGAGGGGACGCGGCAGCGGGTCGAGCGCAGCATCCGCGAGCTGGGCTACCACCCCAACGCCGGCGCGCGCGCCCTGGCCAGCAGCAGGTCGAACATCATCGCGTTGATGGTGCCGCTGCGCACCGACATGTACGTACCGGTGATGATGGAGATCGCGATCGCGGTGGCCACCACGGCCCGCGCCCACGGGTACGACGTCCTGCTGCTCACCGGCGAGGAGGGCCCCGACGCGGTGCGCCGTGTCACCAGCAGCGGTCTCGCCGACGGCATGATCCTGATGGACGTCGAACTCGACGACGAGCGGCTGCCGTTGCTCCGCGGTGGGGGCGCGGGCTCGGCGGGCGCGACCCCGTCGGGCGCGGGCTCGGCGGGCGCGGAAACGGCGGGCGCGGCATCGTCGGGCGTGGCCCCGTCGGCCGCGGCGCTTCCGGGCGCCGCCTCCCCCGGTGCGCCCGACCCGGCGATGGTGCAGCCGGCGGTGCTGATCGGGCTGCCCGCCGACACCGCGGGCCTGACCTGCGTCGACCTGGACTTCCGGGCCACCGGCGCGCTGTGCGTGGAGCATCTGGCCACGCTGGGGCACCGTGAGGTGGCGGTCATCGGCGAGGCGCCGGCGGTCTACGAGCGGCACACCGGCTTCGCCGAGCGCACCCTCGACGGACTCCGCGGACGGGCGAGGGAGTTGGGCCTGCGGCTCCTGCACCGGCCGTGCGCGGGAGGGTACGACTCGACGGCCGTGACCCTGGCCCGCATCCTCGACGAACGTCCGGACACCACCGGGTTCGTCGTGCAGAACGAGTCGGCGGTCGAGCCGTTGCTGGCCCTGCTGCGGCAGCGGGGGCGGGCCGTGCCGGAGGACGTCTCGGTGGTGGCGATCTGCCCCGAACAGGTGGCCGTCCAGGGCTCGGTCCGGCTGACCTCCGTCGCCATCCCGGCGCAGGAGATGGGCCGGCGTGCGGTGGAGCACCTGGTCGCCAAGCTCCGGGGGCGGGCCGAGGACGAGGTCGTGCTCCTCGCGCCGGAGTTGACCGTCCGGGCGAGTTCCGGCCCGGCCCACACCCATCCGTAGCGCCGCCTCCCTCCGTCTGTCCTCTTCCGCCTCCGGCTTCCGCTCGTCCGCCCGCAGGGCGCCACGTCCATGTCTCCACTCCTCCAGGAGCACGCCTCGTGACCCAGCACGCCGAGACACAGCTGACACAGCCCAAGGTCAGCCTGGCCCAGTCCTCCCCCACCGTCGGCACGCTGCGCGAGCGGGACGGCGCGCTCGAGTGGAGCGGCCGCCAGGAGACCGTCCGCATCGAGCCCTGGGGCCCCGACGCCGTCCGGGTGCGTGCCCGGCTGGGCGGGCCGGTGCTGCCGGATCTGCCCGGGGCCCTGCTGCCCGAGGCCCCGCCCGCCGAGGGCGCCGTCCGTGTGCGGGACGGCCGCGGCAGCCTCACCGTGGGCGCGCTGACGGCGGAGGTCGACGCCGAGGGCATGGTCCGGTTCCTGCGCACCGGCGACGGGGCGGAACTGCTCGCCGAGGAACGCGCGCACTTCTGGTGGCCCGGCCCGAGGCTGTACACCGCCGTGGGCAACGGCCACCACCGGCTGGAGCAGCGGTTCGCCGCCTACGACGACGAGCGGCTGTACGGTCTGGGCCAGCACCAGCACGGCCGGCTGGACCAGAAGGGCCTGGTCGTCGACCTGGTGCAGCGCAACGCCGAGGTCGGCGTCCCGGTGCTCACCTCCAGCCGCGGGTACACCCTGCTCTGGAACAACCCGGCCGTCGGACGGGTCGAGCTCGCCCACAACGGGACCCGGTGGGTGGCGGACTCGGCCCGGCAGATCGACTACTGGATCACCGCGGGCGAGCCGGCCGACGCCCAGCGCCGGTACAGCGCGGCGACCGGCCGCACCCCGATGCTGCCCGCGTGGGCGGCCGGGTTCTGGCAGAGCAAGCTGCGCTACCGCGACCAGGACGAACTCCTGTCCGTGGCACGGGAGTACAAGCGGCGGGGCCTGCCGCTGGACGCGATCGTCTGCGACTTCTTCCACTGGACGCACCTGGGCGAGTGGCGGTTCGACCCCAAGGAGTGGCCGGACCCGGCTGCCATGGTCCGCGAACTGGACGAACTCGGCGTCAAGCTGGTCGTGTCGGTGTGGCCGTCGGTGTCGCCGCTGAGCGAGAACCATCCGGTGATGGAGCAGCGCGGCCTGTTCATCGGCACCCAGTACGGGCCGATGGCCCACGCCGACTGGCCGGACAAGGAGGTCGCCACCCCGGTCCAGGTCGCCTTCTACGACGCCACGCATCCGGAGGCGCGGGAGTTCGTGTGGTCCCGGATCAAGGAGAACTACCTGAATCCGTACGGGATCACGGCGTTCTGGCTGGACGCCTGCGAGCCGGAACTGAAGCCGGGCTTCCCGGAGAACCTGCGCTACTGGGCGGGTCCGGGCCTGGAGGTCGGGAACCTCTACCCGGCGGAGAACTCCCGGGCCTTCCACGAGGGGCTGACGGCCTCCGGCGTGGACGAGGTGATCACCCTCAACCGCTCGGCCTGGGCGGGCAGTCAGCGGTACGGGGCCGCGCTGTGGTCTGGCGACATCGGCACCGACTTCGCCACCCTGCGGCGTCAGATCGCCGCGGGCCTCAACACCGCGCTCTCCGGGATCCCCTGGTGGAACACCGACATCGGCGGCTTCCACGGCGGCGACCCGGACGATCCCGCCTACCGCGAGGTGATGATCCGGTGGTTCCAGTTCGGCGCGCTGTCCCCGCTGATGCGGCTGCACGGCTTCCGCGACCCGGGCATGCCGCTGGGGCCGGACATGACCGGCGGGCCGAACGAGGTCTGGTCCTACGGGGAGGAGGCCGGTGTGATCCTGGCGCGGTACCTGCGCCTGCGCGAGCGGCTGAAGCCCTACGTCCTGCGGGTCATGCGGGAGGCGCACGAGGAGGGGCTGCCGGTGATGCGGCCGCTGTTCCTGGAGTTCCCCGGCGACGAGGCCGCGTGGTCGGTGGACGACGCGTACCTCTTCGGCCGGGACCTCCTGGTGGCGCCGGTCCTGGAGGCGGGAGCCACCGAGCGTGAGGCGTACCTTCCCGCGGGCGCGCTCTGGACGGACGCGTGGACGGGTGAGGTGTACCCGGGCGGCACGTCCGTGACGGTCGAGGCGCCGCTGGACCGCCTGCCGCTGTTCCTGCGGGACGGGGCGAGCCTCCCGGTCCGCGAGCCGTAGGCGGGCACCGGCGCTCCACAGGGCTCCCCGCCGCGCACGACGGCCCCCTTTCGCCGGGCGAGGGGCGGGCCTTCGGCAGTCCTGGGGCGGCCGCGTGTCGTGGCGGTACGCGGGTCAGGGTGCGGCCAGGGTGACGACCCGGTCCTGGTCGGCGGCGAGGTCGAGGACGGTGGTGCCGGACGGGGTGCTCAGGGTGACGCGGTGGGTGCGGGAGGGTCGCAGGACGGCCGTGCCGCCCTGGGGGGACCAGGTCAGGTCGAGGGTCGCGCCGAAACGGGTGCGCACGCCGCGCAGGGCGCCGGCGGGGTACGCGGGGACCGGGGCGGGCAGCAGGACCAGCCGGTCGGGGGTGGACCGCACCAGCGCCTCGATCAGCACGGCGGGCAGGGCGTGGGCGGCGTCGGCGTTGTAGACGTCGCGGCCCGGGTAGTGCGAGCTCATCAGCGAGGCGTGGAAATGGTCCCCGTGCAGCACCCGGGCGAGCGCCGCGGCCACCCGCCGGCCGTCCCCCAGGCGGGCCGCGATCAGCGCCTGGTGCAGGTGGCCGTGGGCGGAGTCGTTCTCCGCGCCGCGCAGGGTGAGGGCGCGGTGGGCGGCGCGGGCCGCCGCGGGGGTGTCGTGGGGGTCGATCTCGTCGAGGGGCCAGACGCCGTAGAGGTGACTCAGGTGCCGGTGGTCGTAGGCGTCCCGCAGGCCGGGCCGGGCCCATTCGGCGAGGGCGCCGTCGGCGTTGGTCCGGTGCGGCGGCAGCCGGGCGGCGACGGCGCGCCAGCGGGCCGCGTGCTCCGGGTGCCGGTCCGCGGCCGTCAGCAGGGCGTGGCGGGCGGCGGAGAGGTCCATGGCGGCGTTGACGGCGCCCGGGCCGCCGCCCTCGGGCCGGTTCTCGGGCGAGTAGGAGGGGACCACGGCCCACCGGCCGCGTTCGTCGGTGCGGGTGAGGAAGTCCTCGTAGAAGAAGGCGATCTCGGCGAGGACGGCGGTGGTCCGCGGGTCGTGTGCGCCGCGGGCCTCGTCGTGGTCGACGAGGGACTTGACCAGCCAGTCGGCGCCGGCCGTCCACAGGTGGAGCGGGTAGTCGCGGTCGAAGTGGTAGGCGTGCCCGGACTCGCCGTCGGTGTGCGCCGGGGCGACGACCCCCCGGGTGCCGAAGACGGCGCGGGCGTTGTCCCGCCAGTCGGGGAGCTGGCGGTGGACGAGCGAGGCCAGCGCCTCGGTGACCTCGGGCAGGTCCGCCGCGGTGGCGGAGGCGGTCTGGAGGTTGAGGTTGGCGTCGGTGGTGAAGCCGCCGGACCAGGCCGTGTCCCACTCGCCGGTCCACAGTCCGGTCAGCCGGGGCGGGTTGAGGCCGCTGGAGGAGAGGAGGTGGTGGCGGCCGGCGGCGAACAGCCGCTCGGCCAGGGCGGGGCTGTCCGGTCGGCGCAGCAACGCGCTGCCGCACAGGGCGCGTTCGGCGGGATCGGCGGCGAGGTCGAGGGAGACCCGGCGGTAGGCGGTGCGGTGCAGGGTCAGGTGGCGGGCCAGCAGGGCCGCGTACGGGTCGGCATGCCCGGCGGTCAGGGCGGTCAGGGCGCGCAGGGACCGTCCCTCGGCCGGGACGTCCGCCTCCCCGGTGTGCCGCCGCACCCGGGTGAGCAGCAGCACCTCCCGCGCGTCCTGCACCAGGACCCCCTCGGGGGTGGCCGTCACGCTTCCGCCGGCCGCGGCGACCAGGGTGACGCCGGTGTAGGCCCGTGCGCTGCCCGGGTACCGCACCCGCAGGCCGAGCAGGGCCCCCTCGGGGGTGAGGGCGCGGTGGTGGCGCACGTCCGCCGCGGCGGGGGCTCCGGACAGGCGGTGGTCCAGGAAGATCTCGAGGGCGGGTCCGGGGGCGGTGAGGTGCTGGACGACGGCGTCGTCGGCGCGGGAGACGAACAGGCGGTCGGTGCGGCCGCCGCAGTCCACGCGCACCTCCCCGGTGGTGAAGTCGACGGCCCGTCGGTAGCCGTGGTGAGGGCCGTCCGGTCGGCGCAGCCGCACCTGGAAGGCCGGGTGGAAGGGTCGGATCCAGCGCAGCGGGCGGCCGTCGGTGAGGTCGTCGGCGGCGTGGAGGTCGCCGGCGAGCAGGCGGTCCTGGACGGCGGGGAGGAGGTGGGCCAGGCGGGGCGGCAGGCGGTCCCGGGCGTCCTGGCCGTCGGGGTCCGGCCGGACCAGCGCGTGGTGGGTGACGATCACCCGTTCGTCGTGGGGGTCGCCGTGGACCAGTGCGCCGTGGTGGCCGTTGCCGGCCAGGAAGGCGTCCTCCCAGCGGGCGGCGGGGCGCGGTTCCCAGGTGCCGTGGACAGGACCGGTGGCGCCGTGGACGGGCCCGGCGCTCATGGCCGCAGCACCGCGACGCCGTGCCGTGCGAGGGTGACCCGGTCGGTGAGGGTGGTCCCGGTCAGCAGGTCGCGGTGGGTTCCGGGCACCTCCACGGTGACGGGTTCCGTTCCGTGGTTGAGCAGGAAGAGCACCTCGCCCCGGCGCACCGCCTCCACCCGCTCCGGCAGTCCGTCGAGGACCGGGCGGACACCGGCCCCGGCGGCGGTCCGGGTCAGCAGGTCGCGCAGGGCGGCGGGTTCGGGGAGAGTCGACACGTACCAGGCGGTGCCCTTGCGGAGCACCGCGGGCAGGCCGTCGAGTTCGCCGCCGCGGTAGGGCACGGTCGCGTCGGCGGTGCCGTCGCCCTCGAGTTCCTCCGACCACAGGGTGCCGCGGAAGCCCTCGCAGGGGATCGTCTCCCCCGCCTCCAGCGGCCACCACTCGTGCAGGGTGCGGATCCCGAACAGCTCGCGCAGCCGGGCGTCCATGCCGCCGGGGCGGACCCGGTCGTCCTCGTCGGCGACGCCGGTGAGGAAGCCGCAGACCAGGGTGGCGCCGCGGCGGACCTGGGCGAGGAGGTTGTCGACGGCCGCGTCGGTGAGCAGGTAGAGCTGCGGGACGACGATCATCCGGTACCGGGTCAGGTCGTGCTCCGGGTGGGCGAAGTCGGTGGTGAGGTGCGCCTCCCACAGGGCGCGGTGCCAGGCGCGCAGCACGTCGGGCAGGGTCACCTCGCGGGAGAGCCGGCCCTCGTGCTCGCCGGCCCACCAGGAGTGCCAGTCGTGCAGCACGGCGACCTCGGCGGTGACGCGGCCGGGGACGACGTGCGGGGCGATGCGGGCCAGGTCCGCGCCGATCCCCCGGACCTCCTGGTGGGTGCGGCCGTGCTCGCCCGCGTGGCCGACCATGCCGGAGTGGAACTTCTCGGCACCCTGCCGGGACTGGCGCCACTGGAAGTAGCAGACGGCGTCGGCTCCGCGGGCCACGGCCTGCAGGGACCACAGGCGGTTGAGGCCGCGGGGTTTGGGGTGGTTGACGCCGCGCCAGGCGACCGCCCCGGCGGCCTGTTCCATCAGCATCCACGGCCCGCCGCCCGCCTGCGAGCGGGTCATGTCCTGCACCAGCGCGCCGTACTGGGCGCCGAGCGGGTCGCGGGGGTCGGGGTAGAGGTCGACGGAGACGACGTCCTGCTCCCGCGCCCAGCGCCAGGCGTCCACGCCCTCCCACAGCGGCATGACGTTGGTGGTGACCGGCACGTGCGGGGTGTGGCGGCGGACGATGTCGCGTTCGGCGGTGAAGCACTCCAGGAGCATGTCGGAGGTGAAGCGGCGGAAGTCGAGGACCTGGGCGGGGTTCTTCAGGTAGTGGGTGCGGCGCGGCGGCAGCACCTCGGCCCAGTCGCCGTAGCCCTGGCTCCAGAAGGCGGTCCCCCAGGCCTCGTTGAGGGCGTCCAGGGTGCCGTGGCGGTGGCGGAGCCAGGTGCGGAAGCGGGCGGCGGCCTCGTCGCCCCAGTCGTAGGTGCAGTACTCGTTGTTGATGTGCCACAGAGTCAGGGCGGGGTGGCCGGCGTAGCGCGCGGCCAGGGCCTCGGTGATGGCGGCGGCGTGGCGGCGGTAGGTGGCGCTGGAGTGGGAGAAGTGCTGGCGTCCGCCCCACCGTTCCGGGTGCCCGTCCTCGTCGCGGGGCAGGGTGTCCGGGTGGAGCCGGCCGAGCCAGGGCGGGGGCGAGGCCGTGGGGGTGGCCAGGACGACGCCGACGCCGGCCCCGTGCAGCAGGTCCATCACCCGGTCCAGCCAGCCGAAGTCCCGTTCACCCGGGCGTGGTTCGAGCCGGGACCAGGAGAAGACGCCGACGGTGACGGAGTTGACCCCGGCCTCCCGCATGAGGCGCACGTCCTCGTGCCAGGTCTCCTCGGGCCACTGTTCGGGGTTGTAGTCGCCGCCGAAGAGCAGACGGCCGCGGGTGACGTCGGCCGGGGTGGGCCGGGCGGAGGGGGACACGTCCACGGGGACCTCCTTGTCGGGGAGCGGCGGGGGCGGGCGGACGGGCCGGAGAAGGAGCCCGCGGCAGGGGCCGGAGGAAGAGCCGGAGAAGGGGCCGGCCGCATGGGCCGGTGGAGGGGTCCGGTGGAAAGGGCGGGGAAGGGCCGGTGGAAGGGGCCGGGAAGGGCCGGCGGAGGGTCCGGGAAGGCCGGGTGGAGGGGGCCGGCGGCAAGGGCCGGGAAGGCCCGGTGCGGCGTCTCAGCCCTTGACCGCGCCCGTGAGCATCCCCTTCTTGAAGTGCTTCTGGACCAGGGGGGAGAGCACCGCGACCGGCAGCAGCGCCAGAACCATCACGGCCATCTGGATGGCCAGCGGGGACAGCTCCCCGGTGTTGATCTGGGCGGACAGACCGACCGGCCGTTCCTCCTTCTGCACGAGCTGGATCATCACGTTCTGCAGCGGCATCATCTCCTGGTCGGTCAGGTAGATCGACGCGTTGAACCAGGCGCTCCAGTACCCCACCGCGTAGAACAGGGCGATGACGGCGATCACCGCGCGGGAGAGCGGGATCACGATGCGGAACAGGATGCGCCACTCCCCCGCCCCGTCGATCCGTGCGCTGTCGACGAGTTCCGCCGAGATGTTCATGAAGAACGCCCGCAGCACCAGGATGTTGAAGACGCTGACCGCGCTGGGCAGGATGAGCGCCAGGTAGGTGTCGGTCAGACCCAGCGCCTGGACCAGCAGGTAGGTCGGGATCAGGCCGGCGCCGAAGAACATGGTGGCCAGCAGGGTCATCAGGATCCAGCGGTGGCCGAGGGAGCCGCTGCGCGAGAGTCCGTAGGCGCACAGCACGGACACCGTCATGCTGAACAGGGTGCCGACCACGGTGACGCCCACGCTGACGAGGGTGGCGCGCTGGACCTGGCCGCCGCCCAGCAGTTCCTGGTAGGCGACGAAGGTGAGGCTCTCGGGGATCACCACCAGGCCGCCCGCCGCGTCGATGGTCTCCTTCGTCTGGAGGCTGGTGACCACGACGATCCACAGCGGGAAGAGGATCGCCAGGCAGGCCAGGCCGAGCACCAGGCCCTTGCCCGCCTGCCCGGCCCGGGTCGGCTTCTCCTCCCAGGCGGGACGGGGCGGAGCGGCCCACCGGCCGGGGCGCTTCCCGGCGGGTCCTCGATCGGGGCGCGTCCCCGCGGGCCCCCGGCCGGGTGTCGTGTCGCGGACGGCGGTCATTTCCGGTACACCCCCTGCTCGCCCATGAGGTGGGCCACCTTGTTGGCTGTCAGCACCAGGGCCAGGCCGACCACCCCCTTGATCAGGCCCGCCGCGGCGGCGTAGCCGAAGTCCTGGTTGCGGATGCCGTTCCACCAGACGTAGGTGTCGAGGACCTCGGACGCCTCGACGCCCACGGCCTGGCGTTGCAGCAGCAGTTGTTCGAAGCCGACGGTGAGGGCGTCCCCGACGCGCAGCACCAGCAGCAGGGCGATGACCGGGCGCAGGGCGGGCAGTGCGACGTGCCACAGGCGCCGCAGGCGTCCGGCGCCGTCCATGGCGGCCGCCTCGTAGAGCTCGTGGGGCACGGCGGAGAGGGCGGCGAGGAAGACGATGATGCCCCAGCCGGCGTCCTTCCAGACGGTCTGCAGCGTCACCAGGTACTTGAAGACCTCCGGGTCGGTCATCAGGTCGAAGCCCTCGTAGCCGTGCTGGCGGAGGGTCTGCGCGATGATGCCCGCGCCGCCGAAGATCTGCAGGAAGACGGTGACGACGAGCACCCAGGAGAAGAAGTGCGGGAGGTACATGATCGCCTGGGCGACGGCCCGCACCCGGGGCCTGACCACGCTGTTGATGAGCAGCGCGAGCAGGATGGGGATCGGGAAGTAGAGCACGAGCTGCAGGAGGAACAGCACGAAGGTGTTCCGCACGGCGTGCCAGAAGGCCGAGTCCGCGAAGATCCGCTCGAACTGCTCGAGGCCGATCCACGGGCTCTCCAGGACGGCGACGAAGCCGTTCTCGCTGAGGTACGGGTCGTACTCCTGGAAGGCGACCACGTTGCCGAGGATCGGTATGTAGTTGAAGACCAGGACCAGCAGCAGGGCGGGCACGGTCATCAGGATCAGGGCGCGGTCGCGCCGCCAGCGCAGCCGCCGGTTCGGCCTCCCGCCGTCCTCGCGGTCCTTCCCGCCGCGGCGGCGTCCGCCGCGGCGGCCCGGGCCGCCGGTGGGCGGCCGTGGCTCCTCGGGGGTCCGCGCCTGCGCGGTGTTCCTCGGCACGGTGCTGTGCGACACGGCCTTCTCCTCGCGTCGGCGTCCGGTCAGCGGGCCGAGCCGTTGTCGTCGAGCAGCTTGCGGTACCAGTCGCGCAGTCCGTCGCCGCCCTTGCTCCGCCAGTCGGACACCGCCTGCTGGACGTCGCTGATCTTCTTGCGGCCGCGGACCACGTCGTCCTCGAGCTGTTCGAAGCCGTCCGCCAGGTTGGACCAGCGGGCCGGCTCGGTGACGGTGAGGCCGAAGAAGGACGACTTCCTGGTGAAGGCGCCCATGCGCTGCTGCCACTCGACCATCGCCCGGGTGATGTCGGGCAGGTCCGGATAGGCGATGTAGGGGGCGGGGTTGCCGGTGTAGTCGTAGGCGCCGTTGACCTCGTTGACACCCCGGGTGGTCTTGACCGGCTGGCCGTCCTTCATCTCCCAGTGGGTGCCCTCCACGCCGTAGGCGGTGAGCATGAACTCCTCGGTGCCGTAGGGCGCGGCGCAGAAGTTGCACAGGGCGAGGAAGTCCTTGATCTGCTGCTCGGTGGCCTGGCCGGAGACGAAGGTGAAGATGTTGGCGGGCTGGACCGCCCAGAGGGTGGGGTCGCCGCCGTCCGCCCCGAAGATGTCGAAGGCGGCCATCTCGAAGTCGTCGCGGCGGGTGCGCTGTTCGGCGGTCTTGCCCCACCAGTCGGAGATGTTCTGGCTGTAGACCAGCACCTCGCCCGCGGTGAAGCGGTCGCCGGGCTGGCCGCCGGCCTTGCCCTGCACGGCGTCCGGGTGGACCACCTCGGCCGCGTAGAGCTTGCGGGTCCACTCCAGGGCCTCGAGGTACTCCTCGGTCTCGACGCGGTTGACCAGCCGGTCGCCGTCCAGGTTCCACCAGAGCGCCTTGTCGCTGCCGGGGAGGACGCCGAAGAAGGTGAACGCGCTCCACTTCATGTCGTCGCAGGCCCAGAGCTTGGACCTGGCGTCGGTGGCCTCCCGGGCCCAGGACAGGAACGCGTCGGGGCTGGTGGGGATGTCGTACCCCTCCGCGTCGAAGACGTCCTTGCGGTAGAGGGGCGCGATGTCCGTGACGTACGGGGCGGGCATGGGGATGCCGCGGAGCCGGCCGCCGAAGATGCCGCGCTGCCAGGCCTCGGTGGGCACGGCGGCGAGGTTCGGGTAGTCCCTCACCTTGTCGCCGGAGAGGTAGGGGCCGAGGTCGGCGAACTTGGCGTTGATGGCACTGGGTATGCGGCCCATCAGGTTCCAGCCGGGGACGACCACGACGTCGGGGACGGTGTCGGAGGCGAGGACCGCGCCCAGCTTCTGGTCGTAGGTGACGCCGTCCTGGTTCTGCCAGGTGACCCGCACCCCGGCCGCCTCGTCCATCGCCCGGTAGTACGGGTTGTCGCCCGGGGGCGGGGTGCCCCAGAAGGGCGACATGACGGTCAGTTTCCCGCCGCTGCCCAGCTTGCGGGCGACCGAGGTCTTCAGTTCGGCCGAGGGGATCGCCCGGGTGAAGCCGGCCGCCGATCCGTTCTTCGCCGGCAGGTCCGGTGTGACGACGTTCGAGGCCACGAAGGCGGGGAGGAGCTTCTGCGCGTCCTTCCCGGAGGTGGCGCCCTCCTTGCGTTCCTGCCGCCCGCCGCCGCAGGCGGCGAGGAGCGGTGCCCCTCCGGCCACCGCCGCGGTGACGACGGCGGTGGAGGCGAGGAAGCTCCTCCGGCTGGGACCGGCGGGCGTGGGGGCGGCGTGCGGCGTCATTGCGTCAACCCTTCGTGGCGCACCAGGACACCCGGCGGTGGCCGTCGGCTGCGGTGTCTTCGGCGGAACTGGCTGAACGGAGGCGCTCGTCCGGCGGGAGGGCATGCGGGGAGCGCGGACCCGGTCGTCGAAGCGCTTCGATGTGGAGCGAGGTTAGGTGAACACCCAGGGGCGCACAAGACTGGTGTCGATATTCGCGGCAGCCGGGTTCGGGCCGCCGCGACACGCCCTGCTCACCGCTGTGTCGGCGATGCGGGGGATCCGGCCGAGGTCGCTCCCTTGACACCCGTGGAGGGCTCCACCGAGCATCGAAGCGCTTCGAAAGGTCCTCGCCCGCCCAGCCGCTGGGGGAACTCCACGTGACCGCATCCACTCCGTCCGGGCCGCCGTTCCGCGATCCGCTGCTGCCGTTCGCCCGGCGCGCCGAGGACCTCCTGTCACGGCTGACCCTCGAGGAGAGGATCCGCTTCCTGCACCAGTACGCGCCGGCCGTGGAGCGCCTGGGCGTCGCCGCCTTCCGCACCGGCCAGGAGGCGCTGCACGGGGTGGCCTGGGCGGGTCCGGCCACCGTGTTCCCGCAGGCCGTGGGCCTCGGGGCCACCTGGAACCCGGCGCTGGTGCGCCGGGTGGGCGAGGCGGTGTCACGGGAGATCCGGGCGATGCGCCGGGACGACGACCGGCTGGGGCTCAACGTGTGGGCGCCGACCGTCAACCTCCTGCGCCACCCGCTGTGGGGCCGCAACGAGGAGGGCTACGCGGAGGACCCGTACCTGACCTCGGCGATCGCCACGGCCTACACCCGCGGGCTGCGCGGCGACCACCCCGTGTACTGGCGCACCGCCCCCGTGCTCAAGCACTGGCTCGCGCACAACAACGAGACCGACCGCAACACCAGTTCCAGCTCGGTGCGGCCCCGGGTGCTGCACGAGTACGACCTGCGCGCCTTCCGCGACACCGTGCGGGCGGGCGCGGTGGCCGGGGTGATGCCGGCGTACAACCTGGTCAACGGCCGCCCCAACCACGTGTCCCCGCTGCTGGACGACCCGTTGCGGACCTGGACGGGCGAGGACCTGCTGGTCTGCTCGGACGCGGGCGCGCCGTCGAACCTGGTGGACTTCGAGGACTACTACGACACCCACGAGGAGGCCGTCGCGGCGGCCCTGCGCGCCGGCGTGGACAGCTTCACCGACCACGGGACGGACAGCGCGCCGACCGTCGCCCGGCTGACACGCGCCCTGGAGCTGGGGCTGGTCACCGAGGCCGACATCGACCGGGCAGTGCTCCGCCAGCTGTCGGTGCGGCTGCGGCTCGGCGAGTTCGACCCGGACGCGGGGCCGCACGCCGGGGACCACGCCTTCGACACGGCGGAGCACCGGGAGCTGGCGCGGGAGGCGGCCGAGCAGGCGGTCGTCCTGCTCCGCAACGACGGCGTGCTGCCGGTCGCGCCCGGCGCCCGGATCGCGGTGGTGGGGCTGCTGGCCGACGAGTGCAAGCTGGACTGGTACAGCGGCTCCCTCCTGCACCGCTCCACGCCGCTCGACGGCCTGCGGACACGGTTCGGGCAAGGGAACGTGGAGTTCGCGGAGGGCGCGGACCGGGTGGTGCTGCGGACCTCCTCCGGCGCGTTCCTGCACGTGCCGCCCGCCCCGGACGACGCCGCACCGCCCGCGGACGACGCCGAGGGCTCCCTCGACCCGGCACTGCTCGCCGGGCGCACCGACCTGCCGCCGCTCACCACCGCGGCCACCGGCACCGAGTTCGCCCTCGTCGACTGGGGGGACGGCGTGCTGACGCTGCGCGCGCCCGACGGCCGTCACCTCTCGGCGGCGGAGGACGGCTTCGTCCGCGCCTCCGCCGACCAGCCGGGCGGGTGGGTCGTCCGGGAGACCTTCCGGCTCGAACCGCACGGCGACGGGCACCTCCTGCGCCACCTGGCGACCGGCCTGACCGTGCGGGCCGACGCCGACGGCGTGCGGGTGGCGGACGGGACCCCCGAGGTCTTCCACCTGGTCGTCACCGAGCGCGGCGAGGAGGCGGTGGCCCGGGCCGCGGCCGCCGCGGACGTGGTCGTGGTGGTCGCTGGCAACGACCCGCACGTCAACGGCCGGGAGACCGAGGACCGGACCACGCTGCGGCTCCCCGCCCAGCAGGAGCGGCTGCTCCGCGCCGCCCGCGCCGCCTGTCCCGCCACCGTGCTGGCGCTGACCTCCTCCTACCCCTACGCGCTGGACGTGGCGGACGTCCCGGCCGTGCTGTGGACCGCGCACGGGGGGCAGGCCGCGGGCACCGCCCTGGCCCGGGTGCTGGCCGGCGACGTCTCCCCCGCCGGCCGGCTGCCGCAGACCTGGTACGCCGACGACGCCGACCTGCCGCCCCTCCTCGACTACGACGTGATCGGCTCGCGCCAGACCTACCTGTACTTCCGGGGCGCCCCGCTGTTCCCCTTCGGGCACGGCCTGTCCTACGCCTCCTTCGCGTACGACGGCCTGACGGCCCGCCCGGACGCCACCGCCGTGCGGGTCGCGTTCACCGTCACCAACACCTCTGCCCACCGCACCGCCGACGAGGTGGCCCAGCTCTACGTCCGCGCCGTGGACCCCTCGGTCCCGCGTCCGCGCCGGGAGCTGGTCGCCCACCGCCGCGTGACGCTGGCGCCCGGGGAGACGGCCGCCCTCTCCTTCGAGGTGCCGCTCTCCGCCTTCGCCGTGTGGGACGTGGCTCTCGGCCGCCTCCGGGTGGAGCCGGGCGACTACGAGCTGCTGGCCGGCGCCTCCAGCGAGGACGTCCGTCTGCGGTGCGTGGTGCGCCTCCCCGGCGAGCCCGCCCGTCCGCGCCCCGTCCTCGTGCACGGCCTCGACGCCGCGTGCTACGACGAGCAGAACGGCACGGAGATCGTCGACCGGACCAAGGTGGCCGGCGACGCGGTGACGACGGCCGGGACCGGAGTGGGCGACCTGCTCTTCCGCGGCTGCGACTTCGGCGACGGCGCGGACGAGGTGTCCGTCGAGGTGTCCGGTGAGGGCACCGTCGCCCTCCAGGTCGACGACGGGCCCGCCCTCGCCACCCTGTCCCCGCCGGAGCCCACCAAGGACCCCTACGCCTACGTCACCCTGAGCGCGCCCCTCGCGCCGGGCGTTCCGGCCGGGGTGCACGACCTGCGCCTGCGGCTGCGGGGGCCGTTGCGGCTCGCCCGGATCACCTTCTCGGCCCGCGAGCGCGCCTGAGCAGGCGGCGGCCCTCCGCGGCGCTCCGGCTGACAGGCGGCTCCCGGTCCCCCGTGCCAGGCTGGATCCGTACGGAATCCGCGAAGGGACCATCGTCATGATCACCAACGATTTCGCCCCCGGTTCCCCCTGCTGGCTCGACCTCGGCGCACCCGACGTCCAGGCCGCCGCGTCCTTCTACGGGGCCCTGCTCGGCTGGGACTACGAGTCCATGGGCGAGGGCGAGGGCATGGAAGGCGGCATGTTCCGGAAGGACGGCAAGATCGTCGCCGGCCTCGGCAAGCTCACCGAGGAGGGCGCGCGTCCGGCCTGGATGATCTACTACAGCGTCACCGACGCGGACGCCACCACGGCGGCGGTGGAACGCGCGGGCGGCACCGTGCGCGTGCCCCCGCGGGACCTCGACGAGTGGGGCCGGATGGCGCAGTACAGCGATCCGCTGGGGGGCCAGTTCGCCGTCTGGCAGCCGGGCACCACCAAGGGCGTCGACCTGGTCGACCAGCCGGGTTCGCTCTCCTGGACCGAGCTGTACACCAGCGACGCGGCCGCCTCCAAGGAGTTCTACGGCGAGGTCCTCGGCTGGCGGTTCAGCGACATGGACCTGCCGGGCGGCGGAGGCACCTACTCCATGATCACCCCCGCCGGGCTCCCGGAGGAGCGGATGCACGGCGGTGTCATGGAGCTCCCCGCCGAGCACCTCGGCCTGGCGCACGGCCGCCCGTACTGGCACCCCGTCTTCAACGTCACCGACTGCGACGCCGCGGTCGCCCGGATCACCGAGAACGGCGGCAGCATCCAGATGGGGCCGGAGACCGCGGAGGGCGTCGGCCGGATGGCCGTCTGCCTCGACCCGTCCACCGCGGACTTCGTCGTCCTCACCCCCGCGGAGGGCTGACCTCCGCTCCGGGCCCGCGCCCGTCCCGGAACGGTCCGGCGCGGGCCGGATCCGGCGCGGCGTGCGGCGTGAGGCGGGAGGAGAGGTCGGCCAGCAGTTCCTCCTCCCGCTCCCGCAGGTAGAAGTGGCCGCCGGGGAGGACCACCGTCCGGAGTCCGGCGTCGGTGACCTCCGCCCAGGTGTCCAGGTCGGTCACCGGGCAGACGGGGTCGCGGTCGCCGCCGTAGGCGGTGACGGGGACGCGCAGCCGCTCGGCCGGCGGGTCGGGGCGGTAGGCGTCCAGCAGCCGGTGGTCGCCGCGCAGCGACGGCATGAGCACCTCGCCCATGTCGGGATGCTCGTAGGCCCACGCGTCCGGCCCGCCCAGCCGCCGGACGGACTCCAGCAGGCCGGCGTCGTCGAGCGGGACCGGCACCCGGCTTCCCAGGTGGGGTGCGCGCCGCCCCGACACCAGCAGCGCGACGGTCCGCGCGCCGGGCACTCGCCGCAGCCGGAGCGCCACCTCGTAGGCGACGGCGCTGCCCATGCTGTGGCCGAAAAGCGCCACCGGCAGGTCCAGGAAGGGGCCGAGGGCGGCCGTGACGGCGTCGGCGAGTTCGGTCATGGACCGCGCGCACGGCTCGGTGAGGCGGTCCTGCCGTCCCGGGTACTGGACGGCGAGGACCTCCACCTCCTCGGGCAGCCGGCGCGGCCAGGTGCGGTGGACCGCCGCGGTGCCCCCGGCGTGGGGGAAGCACACCAGCCGCAGCCGCGGCCGCCCGGTCCGGTGGTGCCGGAACCAGGGGACGCGGAGGTCGGGGCGGTCCCCGCGGACGTCCGGGTCCCAGGTCACGCCGGGGCGTCCTGGCCGGAGGGGGTGACCGGGAGCATCAGCATCCGTGTCGTCGTGCCGTCGTCCCCGACGACGTCGCGCACGGGGACGAAGCCGAGGCGGCGGGACATGGCGAGGCTGGCGGTGTTCTGCGCGCCGACCATCCCGTAGACCTTGTCGAGCCCGAGGTTGTCGGCGGCGTGCCGGATCAGGCCGCGGACCGCCTCGGTGCCCAGGCCCTTGCCCCAGTAGCCGGGCGCGAGGGCGAGGATCAGTTCGTGTCCATCGACGTTGCCGGTCCGTTTCACCTCGGCGTGACCGATGTGCTCCTGCCCCTGCCACACGCCCCACACGTCGAACAGCCGTGTCGGGTAGACGTCGGTGAGGATGGCGCGGAAGATCCGCCGGATGTCCTCCTCGGGCACCCTCTCCTGGCCCATCCAGCGGCAGACCTCCTCGTCGCGGAGCAGGGCGACGAAGCCGTCCTCGTGCTCGGGGCGGTAGGGCAGGAACTCCAGGCGCTCGGTGCGCAGGGCGGGCATGGGCATGAGGTCTCCTCGTCTCGGCGGCGGGTGCGGACGGCGGGCGACGCCCGGCGGGGCGGGAGGGACGGGACGGGCCCGGTGGGACGCGGAGGCGGCCTGCCTCCGCGCCCCACCGGCGGCACGGGGTCAGGAACCGGTGTTCTCCATGCGCTCGCGCAGGCTGCGCGGGCGCATGTCGGTCCAGACCTCGTCGACGTAGGCGGTGCACTCGGCCTCGGTGCCCTCCTTGCCGACGGGCTGCCAGCCGGCGGGCACCTCGATGTCGACGGGCCAGAGGGAGTACTGGTCCTCGTCGTTGCGCAGCACCTGGTAGCGGGTGTTCTCGTCCATTTTTCTGCCTTCCGTCGTCAATGCGGGGGGTTTCGGGAGTAGTTGGCGCAATTGCACGCCTGGTGGGCCGGGGCCTGCCCGGCGGGCGGGCAGCGGGCCCGGGCGGCGCGCACCTCAGCGCACCCCCCGTGCGTGCCGGGCGATGTGGCCGAGCGCCGCGGTGAACTCGCGGGCGACACGGCGCACCGTGTCGGTGTCGTGCACGGCGGGGCGGTGGTGCCAGGTGAAGGCGAGCCGGCCGTTCTGCACCGCGCCGACCACCTCCAGCAGGTGGGAGCCGCCGTCGCGGGGGTCGTGGTCCTGGCCGAAGCCGCCGTGGGCGGCGCGGACCGGCCCGGGGTCGGCGCCGGTGTCCCCGCCGGTGCCGTCGGACGGGCGCGCGTCCCACTGCCCGAGGTAGTTGAAGACCACCTGGCCGTGCGCCGGGGAGCCGCCGAGCCGCTGCCGCACCGCGGGCGGGCCGAAGGTCCGCAGGGCGCCGAAGCCGAGGCCGTTGCCGGGCACGGCACGCAACTGGCGTCGCACCGACTTCACCAGGGCCCGCCAGTCGCGGCCGGGGCCCAGGTCGTCCGGGTCGTCGACGCGCAGCGCGACGGGGTGGACCGTGGTGAACCAGCCGACGGTGCGCGACAGGTCGACGCCGTCCAGCAGGTCCTCACGGCCGTGTCCCTCCAGGTCCAGGCGGACCCGCTCCCGGCCGGTCCAGCGGGCCAGGGCGAGGGCGAAGGCGGCGAGCAGGACGTCGTTGACCCGGGTGCGGTAGGCGGCGGGGGCGGAGCGCAGCAGGGCCTCGGTGTCGGTCTCGTCGAGTTCGACGGTGAGCGCCTGTGACGCGCCGGCCTCGGTGGCCGCGGGGCCGGGCAGGGGGTCGGCGGCGGTGGCGTCCTCCCAGTGCGGGATCTCGTGGTCCAGGCCGCCGTCGGCGACGTGGGCGGCGAGTCCGCGGGCCCAGTCCAGGTAGGAGGTGGTGCGCTCCCCCAGGGTGACCGGTTCGCCGGCGGCCGCCTGCCGCCAGGCCGTCTCCAGGTCGTCGCGGAGGATCCGCCAGGAGACGGCGTCGACGACGAGGTGGTGGGCGACCAGGAGGAGGAACGCGGGGCGGTCCTCGGCGCCGGTGAACAGGGCGGCGCGCAGCAGCGGTCCGCGTTCCAGGTCGAACCCGGCGTGCAGAGCGTCGGCGGCCCGCTCCATCGCGGTGTCGGCCTCGGCGGCGGTCAGCCCGGTCAGGTCGTGCTGGACGAGGAGGTCCTCCGGGGGGTCGGCGGGCGGCGGGTTGAACTGGTGCCAGCCGTCGGCGTCCCGGGTGAAGCGCATGCGCAGCGCGTCGTGGTGGGTGAGCAGGGCGGCGAGGGCGGTCTCCAGGGCCTTCGGGTCGGGGGCGCCGCCCAGTTCGAGGAGGAGTGACTGGTTGAAGTGGTGGTGCGCGGCGCGCGGGGTGGTCAGGAACCACTCCTGGATGGGGGTGAGCGGCACGTCGCCGCTGACAGGGCCGGCGTCGCCGCCGCCGTGGGGATCCTCGCGGACCGCGGCGGCCAGCGCGGCGACGGTCTGGTGGGCGAACAGGTCGCGGGTGGTCACGTGCAGACCCGCGCCGCGCAGCCGGGAGACGACCTGCATGCTGAGGATCGAGTCGCCGCCCAGGTGGAAGAAGTTGTCGTCGGTCCCGACCTCCGGCACGCCGAGGACGTCGGCCCAGATCCGGGCGACGCGCCGTTCGGTGTCGGTGCGCGGTGCGGTGCGGGGCCCGGCGGGCGCGGTGGCGGGGCCGGGGGCGGGCAGGGCGCGCCGGTCCAGCTTGCCGTTGGGCGTGAGCGGGAGGCGGTCGAGCGGTACGAAGACCGACGGCACCATGTGCGGGGGCAGCTGCCGCGCCAGCTCCTCCCGCAGCTCCTGCGGGTCGTGCGGGGCCCACGGGTCGTGGGGCGCCCGCGGGTCGTGCGGCGTCGGCGGCTGCTCGGCGGGGACGAGGTAGGCCACCAGGCGTGCGGTGCCGGTCGCCGCGTCGTCGTGGACGACGACCGCCGCGTCGCGCACCCGGCCGGTGCGGCGCAGGGCGGCCTCGATCTCGCCCGGCTCGATGCGGTAGCCGCGGAGCTTGACCTGGGCATCGGCGCGGCCGCCGAACCGGAGCTGCCCGTCGGCGTCCCACCGCACCAGGTCGCCGGTGCGGTACATCCGCTCCCCCGGCGCCCCGAACGGGTCGGGGAGGAAGCGGGAGGCGGTCGTGCCGGGCTTGCCGAGGTAGCCGCGGGCCAGACCGGGGCCGGCCACGTACAGCTCGCCGAGCACTCCGGGCGGGACGGGCCGCAGGGCGGCGTCGAGGACGTGGACGCGGGTGGCGCCGGCCGGGCCGCCGATGGGCGGGGCGCCCGCGCCGGGGGTGAGCGGGCCGGTCCAGGTGGCGACCACGGTGGCCTCGGTGGGCCCGTACGAGTTGATCATCCGGCGGCCGGGGGCCCACCGTTCCACCAGGTCGGCGGGGCATGCCTCCGCGCCGACGATCAGGGTGCGCAGCCCGGGCAGGGCCTGGGCGGTTCCCGGCGGGAGGGTGGCGAGGGCGGCCGGGGGGATCAGCGTGTGGCTGACGCGCCGTCCGGCGAGCACCTCGGCCAGCCGTTCGCCGACCAGCGGCCCCTCCTCGCCGGTCACCAGGGTGGCGCCGGTGAGCAGGGAGACGCACAGCTCCAGGACGGAGGCGTCGAAGCTGGGCGAGGCGAACTGCAGCACCCGGTCGCCGGGTCCGGCGGCGTACCGTTCGGCGGCGCCCGCCGCGAAGGCGGCGAGGCCGGTGTGGGTGACGACGACGCCCTTCGGGGTGCCGGTGGAGCCCGAGGTGTAGATGACGTAGGCGGGGTGGGCGGGGGTGAGCGGGGCGGTGCGGTCCGCGTCGGTGGGCGCGGTGTCCGGGCCGTCGCCGGACCAGACCTCGCCGGGGTCGTCCAGGACGAGGGCCGCGCCCGCGTCACGGAGCATGAACCGGCGCCGCTCCTCCGGGTAGGCCGGGTCGACGGGGAGGAAGGCGCCGCCGGCCTTGGTGACGGCGAGCTGGGCGACGACCGAGGCCGCGCCGCGGGGCAGGGCGAGGGCCGTCACCGTCTCGGGGCCGACGCCGCAGCCGATGAGCCGGTGGGCGAGCCGGTTGGCGGCCCGGTCGGTCTCCGCGTAGGTCCAGGTCCTCCCGCCCTCGGCCAGGGCGACCGCGTCCGGGGTGCGGGCGGCCTGCCGTGCGAACAGGTCGGGGAGCGTGGCGGCCGGTACCGGGCGGGCGGTGGGGCGTCCCCGCTCGACCAGGGCCTCGAGTTCCGCGCCGGTGGTGAGCGGCAGGGCGCCCAGTGGCCGGTGCGGGTCCTCGGCGAGGGCGGTCAGCAGGGTGGTGAGCTGGCCGGCCATGCGCTCGGCGGTGGCGGCGTCGAAGAGGCCGGTGTTGTAGGTGAGCAGGCCGTGCAGGGCGCCGTCGTCCGTCTCGGCGAACTCGAAGGAGAGGTCGAACGCGGCGTGCTGCAGCCCCGTGGCGACGTCGGTGATCTCCAGGCCGGGGACGTCGAGCCGGGCGGGAGGGGTGTTCTGCAGGGCGACCATCACCTGGAAGAGCGGGGTGCGGCTGGTGTCGCGCTCCGGCCGCACCTCGTCCACCACCTGCTCGAAGGGCGCGTCCTGGTGGGTGAAGGCGTCGAGGACGGTCCGCCGGACCTCGGTGAGGAAGTCGGGGAAGGACTGCTCGGGCCGCACCTGGGAACGCAGCACCAGGGTGTTGACGAAGAAGCCGACCAGGCGCTGGGTCTCGGGCAGGTCGCGGCCGGAGGTGACGGTGCCGACGGCGATGTCCCGCCCGCCGGACAGCCGGGCCAGATAGGCCTGGGTGGCGGCGACCAGGGTGGTGAACAAGGTGGCGCCGCGCTCCTGCCCGGTCCTGGCCAGCCGGCGGGCGGTGTCCGGGGGCAGCACCAGGCCGGTGGCGGCGCCGTCCGAGGTGCGCACCGGCGGGCGGGCCCGGTCGGTGGGCAGGTCGAGCGGCTCGACGCCGGCCAACTGCTCCTTCCAGTACGCCAGGTGCTCCTCGGCGGCGGCGCCGGGCGCGGTGCGCTGCCAGTGCGCGTGGTCGGCGTACTGGACGGGCAGCGGCGGGAGTTCCCCCACGCCCGCGTCGGAGCCCGCGCCCGTACCGGTGCCCGCGCCGCCGCCCGTGCCGGTCTCGGCGCGGTAGAGGTGGAACAGGTCGCCGGTCAGGACGGAGTTCGACCAGCCGTCGGTGACGATGTGGTGCATCACCAGGGCCAGCACGTGTTCGTCGCCGGACAGCCGCACCAGCGCGGTGCGCAGCAGCGGGCCGCGGCGCAGGTCGAAGGGGCGGGTGCGTTCGGCGGCGACGAGGTCCGCCGTCCGTGCGGCCCGTTCCGCCTCGGGCAGCGCGGACAGGTCGTGCAGGGGCAGCGGGACGTCCTGCGGCGGGTGGACGATCTGCACGCCGTGGCCGTCGGCGGAGTCGAAGGTGGTGCGCAGCGACTCGTGCCGGGCCACCAGTGCGCGCAGCGCGCGGGTGAGGGCGCCGGTGTCCAGGCGGCCGCGCAGGCGCAGCGCGAGCGCGGTGACGTACTCGGCGCCGCCGGGCGCGAACTCCTCCAGGAACCAGAGGCGTTGCTGCGCGTAGGACATCGGGGGCGCCGGGTCGCGCGGCACCGGGGTCGGGCCGGGCCGCGCGGGGGCGGCCGTACCGGGTCCGGTGAGCAGGGCGGCGAGGGCGGCCGGGGTCGGGTGGTCGAAGACCGCGCGCGGGGAGACGTCGGTCCCGAACTCCTCGGCGAGGCGTGCGGCCAGGCGGATGCTGAGGATGGAGTCGCCGCCGAGGAGGAAGAAGTCGTCCTCCGCACCGGGCCGTTCACCGCCGAGCACCTGGGCGAAGACCTCGACGGTGCGTCGCTCCGCCTCCGTGCGGGGGGCGAGGCGGGCGCGGTCGGGGCGGCGCGCGGCGTCGGCGGGGGCGGGGAGCGCCGCACGGTCCACCTTGCCGTTGGCGCTGAGCGGCAGGGCCGCGAGCGGGACGACGACGGAGGGGACCAGGTAGTCGGGCAGGGTGCGGCGGGCGGACTCCAGCAGGCCGTCCGGGACCTCGCCGGCCTCGCCGACGACGTAGGCGACCAGCCGCTTGGCACCGGCCCCGTCCTCGCGGGCCACCACGGCGGCGTCCGCGACGCCGGGGTGGGCGGCCAGCGCGGCCTCGGCCTCGCCGGGTTCGACGCGGAAGCCGCGGATCTTCACCTGGTCGTCGGCGCGGCCGAGGAACTCCAGCGTGCCGTCGGACAGGCGCCGCCGGACGAGGTCGCCGGTGCGGTACATGCGGCCGCCGGGCGGGCCGTAGGGGTCGGCGAGGAAGCGGGCGGCGGTGGCGCCGGGCCGGCCGAGGTAGCCGCGGGCCACGCCCTCCCCGGAGAGGTACAGCTCGCCGGGGCAGCCGGGCGGGACGCGGCGCAGCCGGGCGTCCAGCACGAGGGCGCGCAGGTCGTCCAGCGGCCGGCCGATCGGCACGGTGCCGGGTACCGCGTCGGCGTCGGCGAGGGCGTGGGAGGTGGCGAAGGTGGTGGTCTCGGTGGGGCCGTAGCCGTCGACGACGGTCAGGCCGGGGCAGGCGGCCAGGACGCGGCGCACGGCCGCCGCGGGGACGACGTCGCCGCCGGTCCACACCTGGCGCAGGCCGGCGAAGCAGTCGGGGGCGTCCTGGGAGAGCAGCCGGAACAGGCCCGCGGTGAGCCACAGCGCGGTCAGGCCGCCGCGGTCGGCGCGTTCGCCGCGGGGGCTGCCGGAGCCGGTGCCGGAGGGGTTCTCGCGGTGGCCGCCGGAGGGGTGCTCGCGGTGGCCGCCGCCCGCGGTCAGGCGGCGCAGGAGTGCCGCGTCCACGGGGCCGTCCGGGGCGACGACCACGGTACCGCCGGTCAGCAGCGGGGCCCACACCTCGAAGGTCGCCGCGTCGAAGGCCACCGGCGAGTGCAGCAGCACCCGGGCGCACACGCCGCCGCCGAACCGGCTGTCGGTGGCGAGGGAGGCCACGTCCCGGTGCCGCACGGCGACCGCCTTGGGCAGACCGGTGGAGCCGGAGGTGAACATGACGTAGGCGAGGCGGTCGGGGTCGGCGGGCGGCAGGGCGGCGGGCGGCGTGCCGGGCCGTTGCGCGGCGCAGGCGGTGACGTCCTCGGCGGTCAGCCGGACGGTGGCTCCGGCCTGCGCGAGCAGGGCGCGGCGCCGTTCCTCGGGGGCGCGGGAGTCCACCGGGAGGTAGGCGCCGCCCGCCTTGAGCACGGCGAGCTGGGCCACGACGAGTTCGGCGCGGCGGTCCATGAGCAGGGCGACGCGGTCCTCCGGGGCGACCCCGTCCGCGAGCAGGCGTGCGGCCAGCCGGTCCGACCAGGCGTCCAGCTCCCGGTAGGTGATGCCGCGTCGTCCGTCGTCGACCGCGACGGCGTCGGGGGTGCGGTGCGCCTGGCCGGCGAACAGGTCGACCGGGCTGCCCGGCGGGACGCTGCGCGCGGTGGTGTTCCAGTGCTCGAGCGTCCGCAGGTCCTCGTCGGTGACCGCCGCGAGGCCGTCGACGCCGGTGTCCGCCTCGAGTCCGTCCGCGAGCCGGGTGAGCAGGACGGACAGCCGGGCGGCGGCGCGTTCGGCGGTCGGGGCGTCGAACAGGTCGGGGTCGTAGGCGAGGTCGAGGCCGAGGCGGTCGCCGAGGTGGGCGCGCAGGCACAGCGGGAACGAGGTCGCGTCCTCGGGCCGCACCTCCTCGACCACGACGCCGGTGCGGGCGGCGGCGGACTCGTCGACCGGGTAGTTCTCGAAGACCACCATGCTGTCGAACAGGGGCTTGCCGGAGGGGATCCGGCCGGTGGCCTGGATGCGGGGCAGCGCGAGGAAGTCGTGCCGGCGCGCCTCGCTCTGCTCCTCCTGCACACCGCGCAGCCACTCCCGCACGCCGCCGTCCCGCACGCCGCCGGACGGCACCCGCACGCGGGTGGGCACCGTGTTGATGAACATGCCGATCATGGTCTCCACGCCGGGCAGTTCGGCCGGGCGGCCGGAGACGGTGGTGCCGAAGACGACGTCGTCACGCCCGCCACCGCGGGCCAGGAGCAGCGCCCAGGCGCCCTGGACCACGGTGCTGACGGTGATCCCGGCGCGGGCCGCCGCCTCCCGCAGCCGCCGCGAGAGGTCCTCGTCCAGCTCCCGGTGGACGGTGGCCGCGGAGCGGGCCCGGTGCGCCTCGGTGGGGGTGCGGTCGTAGGGCAGCGGGGTGCGCTCGGTGAAGCCGTCGAGCACCCCGGCCCAGTACCGTTCGGCCGCGGCCGCGTCGTTCTCCTCGCGTTCGGCCAGCCAGCGCAGGAAGTCCGCGAACGGCCTGCGGGCGGGCGGCGCGGCGGCGGGGCCGCCGGTGCGGGCGGCGTACCGTTCGCACACCTCGGTGAGGAGCTGGCCGCTGCTCCAGCCGTCGAGGGCGATGTGGTGGGTGGACCACAGGAGCAGCACCTCGTCGCCGGGCAGCGCGGCCAGGGTGAGGCGGGTGAGGGGCGCCCGCGTGAGGTCCAGGGCCGCGGCGCGGTCCTCGGCGAGCAGCCGTGCCGTCGCCTCGTCCCGCTCCGCGGGCGTCAGGCGGCGCCAGTCCCGGTGGGTGACGGGCAGGTGGACGCGGTGGTGGACGACCTGGACCGGGTGCGGGAGGCCCTGCCAGTGGACGCTGGTGCGCAGGGCGGGGGTGCGGTCGGCGACCTCCTGCCAGGCTTCCGCGAAGGCCCGCGGGTCGGCGACTCCGGAGAGGCGGACGGCGATGCGGTCGACGTAGGCGTCGGCGGTGTCGACCAGGCCGTGGAAGAGCATGCCGGACTGCAGCGGGGTGAGCGGCAGCACGTCGGCCACCCGGCGCCCGTCGCCGACGAGGTGGTCGAGCTGCCGCTGGGTGAGGCGGGCGAGCGGGAAGTCGGAGGGGGTGCGGCCGCCGGCGCCCTCGCGGGCGCAGTGGGCGACGATCTCCCGCAGCGCGGTGAGCGTCTCCTCGGCGAGGCGGCGCACGACGGCCTCGTCGTAGACGGCCGCAGGGTAGGTCCAGCCGAGTTCCAGGCGGCCGTCCTGGACGACTCCGGTGACGTCCAGCAGGTAGGGGCGTTCCTCGTCGGGGTCGGTGTCGCGGCCCGCCGGGGGCAGTTGCGCCCGCAGCAGGCCGTCGCCGGGGCCGCCGCCGGTGTCCCAGCGGCCGTGGTGGTTGAAGCCGATCCAGGGCCGCGGGCCGTGGGCGAGCGGGCTGCCGGGCACCAGGTGGCGCAGGGCGCCGTGGCTGATCCCGTGACGCGGCACGGCGCGCAGTTGCTCCTTGACCGAGCGCAGGGTGTCGTGCCAGCCGGCGTCGGGGTCGACGGTCAGCGCGAGGGGGAACTCGGCGGTGAACCAGCCGACCGTCCGGGAGAGGTCCAGGTCGTCGAAGAGGTCCTCGCGGCCGTGGCCCTCCACGCCGATCAGGACGGTGTCGCCGCCGCACCGGCGGGCCAGGGTGCGGCCGAGGGCGCTGAGCAGCACGTCGTTGACCTGGGTGCGGTACGCGTCGGGGACGCGGCGCAGCAGCGCGTCGGTCTCCTCGGCGTCCAGGGCGACGGTGAGGGTGGCGGCGGTGCCGTGGGTGTTGGGGCCGCTCCGGCCGGCCGGCGGATCGGCCGGAGCGGTGCCGGTGGCCGCCTCCCAGTGGGCGAGGTCGGTGTCCAGCGCGCCGGAGCGGGTGTGCCGCTCCAGCCGGGTGGCCCAGGTGGTGTACGCGGTGCCCACCGGGTCGAGTGCGACGGGCCGTCCCTCCGCGAGGGCGCGGTGGGCGGTCTCGAGGTCGGCGAGCAGGATGCGCCAGGAGACCCCGTCGACGGCGAGGTGGTGGACGGTGAGGACGAGCTGCCGCGGGTCGCCGTCGAGGAGCAGGGCGCGCACCGTCCGCCCCTCGATCGGGTCGAGGGAGGCCTGCGCGTCGTCCACCACCTGCTGGATCCGTGCCTCCCCCACCGGGCCGGCGTGATGGGTGAACACCTGGTGCGGGGCCTCAGGGAGGACTTCCTGGCGCCAGCCGTCCGGCGTGCGGCGGAAGCGGGTGCGCAGGGCCGGGTGGTGGGCCACCAGAGCCTCGACGGCCTGCCGCAGTGCGTCCGGATCGGTGTCCGGGGCGACGGCGAAGCGCTGCGTCATGGTGAAGCGGAGCCGGTCACCGGGGCGGCGGCCGTCGAGGTACCAGCGCTGGATGGGGGTGAGCGGGGCCTCGGTCGGTGCCTCCGCCGCCGCGCCGGTCGCCGCCGGGTCGCCGGGGTCGCCGGCGCACAGGGCGAGTTCGGCGACCGTCTGGTGGCGGAAGACGTCCTTGGTGGTGAGGGCGAGACCGGCCCGGCGGGCCCGGGAGACGATCTGGATGCTGAGGATCGAGTCCCCGCCCAGGGCGAAGAAGTTGTCCTGCGCGCCGACCCGTTCGACGCCGAGGACCTCCGCCCACAGGGCCGCGAGCCGTTCCTCCACGCCGGGTCGCGGCGCGACGTAGGGGGTGGTGGTGTCGGGCTGGACGGGCGGAGCGGGCAGGGCGCGCCGGTCGGTCTTGCCGCCGCTGGTACGCGGGATGCGCGCGAGCGGCACGTAGGCGGCGGGCACCATGTGGTCGGGCAGGGTGCGGCGCAGCAGGACCCGCAGCTCGTCGGCGGGCGGGACGCGGTCCGCGGCGGGCGCGAGGTAGGCGACGAGCAGGGTGCGGCCGGCGTGTTCGCGGGCGGCCACGGCGGCGTCGGCGACGTCGGGGTGGGCCAGGAGCGCGGCCTCCACCTCGCCGGGCTCGATGCGGAAGCCGCGGATCTTGACCTGCTCGTCGGTCCGCCCGAGGAACTCCAACTGCCCGTTGGCGTCCCGGCGGACGCGGTCGCCGGTGCGGTACATCCTCGCTCCCCGCCCGGTTCCGGGCTGGAGGGCGCCGTCCCCGGCCGTCCCGGCGAACGGGTCGGGCAGGAAGCGGGCGGCGGTCGCCCCGGGGCGGCCCAGGTAGCCGCGGGCCACCTGCGGCCCGGCCAGGTACAGCTCGCCGGGCACGCCCGGCGGCACCGGGCGCAGGCCGCGGTCGAGGACGTAGGCCCGCAGGTTGCGGCCGGGGCGGCCGATCACCGGCCGGCCGGGGCTGTCGGCGCAGCGGGCGTAGGTGGCGTCGACGGTGGTCTCGGTGGGGCCGTACATGTTGTAGGCGGTCACGCCGAGGCCGGCCGCCGCGACGAGCTGCCGCCAGGTGGCGGTGTCGACGGCCTCTCCGCCGACGAGGAGCAGCCCGGGGTGGTGACGGCCGGGGGCGAGCAGCCCGGCGGCGAGGAGTTCGCGCAGGAACGACGGGGTGACGTTGACGAAGTCGAGCCGCCGGTCGGCGACCAGGGCGCAGAACGCGTCGGGGTCACGGCGGGTGTCCTCGTCGAGCAGGTGCACCTCGTGGCCGAGGGCGAGCAGCAGCAGGCCCTCCCAGGAGGTGTCGAACGAGAAGGAGGCGCTGAGCGCGGCGCGCAGCCGGCGGCCGCCCGCGGTGTGCGGGGCGAGGAGACCGTCGCGGTGGTCGAGGCACAGGTTGACCAGCTGGCGGTGCTCGACGGCGACGCCCTTGGGCCGTCCGGTGGAGCCGGAGGTGTGGATGACGTACGCCGTGTGGCGCGGGTCGAGCGGGCCGCGGCGGTCGGCGTCGGTGGGGTCGTGGTCGGGCAGCCGCTCCCACTCCACGGCGCGCAGGGTCTCGGGGGTCAGCACGGTGCGCGCCCCGGTGTCCTCGAGCAGGGCCGTCACGCGTTCGGCGGGCAGGTCCGGGTCGAGGCACTGCGGGGCGGCTCCGGCCTTCAGCACCGCCAGGACGGCGACCGGCAGGTCGGCGGTGCGGGGCAGGCGCACCGCGACGATCTCCTCGGGGCCGGCGCCGAGGGCGACCAGGTGGTGGGCGAGCCGGTTGGCGCGGGCGTTGAGGGTGGCCAGGTCGAGCGTGGCGTCGCCGGCGACCAGGGCGGTGGCGTGCGGGGTCCGCGCGGCCTGCTCCTCGAACAGCGCGGTGAAGGTGGTGTCGGGCAGGGCCTGCGGGGCGCCCTGCCCCGCGTGCAGGACCTGCCGCCGTTCCGCGTCGGTCAGCAGCGGGAGTGCGCCCGCCGGCCGCTCCGGGTCCTCGGCCGCCGCCTCCAGCAGCAGCCGCAGGCGGGCGGCGAGGCCGCGCGCGGTCTCCTCGTCGAACAGGCCGGTGCTGTACTCCAGGTGGCCGGTGACGCCCCCGTCGTGCTCGACGAAGTCGAAGGCCAGGTCGAAGGTGGCGTTCCGGACGGGCGGGGTCACCGGTTCGACGTCCAGGCCGGGCAGCTCGGGGGCCTCGGCGCCGAGGTTGTGCAGGGCGACCATGACCTGGAAGAGCGGGGTGCGGCTGGTGTCCCGGTCCGGCCCCAGCGCGTCCACCAGGTGCTCGAAGGGCGCCGCCTGGTGCGCGAAGGCGTCCAGGACGACCTCCCTGGCCTGCTCCAGCAGGGCGCGGAAGGACAGGTCGGGGCGGATGCGGGCGCGCAGGACCAGGGTGTTGACGAACATGCCGACCAGGTCGTGCAGTTCGGCCCTGTCGCGTCCGGCGGTGACGGTGCCGACGGCGACGTCCTCCTGCTCCGTCCAGCGGGACAGCAGGACCTGGCAGGCCGTCAGCAGGGTCATGAAGAGGGTGGCGTCGGCCGAACGGGCCGTCTCGCGCAGCCGGTCGGTGAGCGCGGCCGGCAGCTCGAAGGTGACGAGGGCGCCGTCCCGGGTGCGGACGGCGGGGCGGGGCCGGTCGGTGGGCGGCTCCAGCGGCTCCAGTCCGTCCAGGACCTGCCGCCAGTGGGCCAGGTCGCGCTCCGCCTCCTCGGTGCGGGCGCGCTGCCAGGCGGCGAAGTCGGCGTAGCGGACGGGGAGTTCGGGCAGCCGCGGGGTGCGGCCCTGCTGGGCGGCGGTGTACAGCTCGCTCAGGTCGCGGCCGAGGACGGCGACGGACCAGCCGTCGGTGACGATGTGGTGCACGGCGAGGACCAGCACGTGGTCGTCGGGGCCGAGGCGGGCGAGGCGGGCGCGGAACAGCGGGCCGGTGGTGAGGTCGAAGGGCTCGGCGGCCTCGCGGTCCAGCAGCGCGTCGAGGGCGCCGTCGCCGTCTCCGGCCAGGTCGTCGACGGGCAGCTCCACCGGCCGCGGCGGGAGGACCACCTGCCGGGCGTCGCCGTCGCCGTCCTGGTCGGCGAAGACGGTGCACAGGGTCTCGTGCCGGGCCACCAGGGCGTCCAGGGCGGAGCGCAGCGCCTTCTCGTCGAGCGGTCCGCGCAGCCGCAGCACGGACAGGGTGGTGTACTCGGTGGAGCCCGGCTCGAACCGGTCGAGGAACCAGAGGCGTTGCTGCGCGTACGACAGCGGGGCCGGGGTGTCCGGCGCGAGGGCCGCTATCGGGTCGGCGGTGGGGCTGTCCCCGGGGTCGCCGAGCGCGGCGGCCAGCGCGGCGACGGTGGGGTGGGTGAACAGCAGCCGGGGCGACACGTCGGCGCCGAAGGCGGTGCGGAGCCGGGCGGTGACGCGCACGGCGAGCAGGGAGTCCCCGCCGAGGGTGAAGAAGTCGTCCTCGGCGCCGATCCCGCCGTCCGGGCCGATGTCCAGGACGTCCGCCCAGGCCGCGGCGACCAGGTGTTCCGCCCGGGTGCGCGGCGGGACGCGGTCGCCGCGGGCGGCGTAGCCGTCGGGGCCGGGGGCGGGCAGCGCGCGCCGGTCCAGCTTGCCGTTGACGGTCAACGGCAGTGCCGCCAGCGGCACGTAGGCGGCGGGCACCATGTACGACGGCAGCGACTGCTGGAGGTGCGCGCGCAGCGCGGCGGCGTCCGGGGACACGGCGGCGGCACCGTCCTCCCCGGCACCCGCGTGCTCGGCACCGGGCCGGCCGTCGCCCGCCTGCCCGTCGGCGGCCTGCCCGTCGCCCGCCTGCCCGTCGGCGGCCTGCCCGTCGGCGGGCCGGTCACCGCCGCCGTGGGCCACAAAGTAGGCGACGAGCCGGCGCGTGCCCGAGGCGTCCTCGTGGACGTTCACGGCGGCCGCCGCCACGCCCGGGTGGGTGTGCAGCGCGGCCTCGATCTCGCCGAGTTCCACGCGGTAGCCGCGGATCTTGACCTGCTGGTCGGCACGGCCCAGGTACGCGAGGGTGCCGTCGGCCCGGAGGCGGGCCCGGTCGCCGGTGCGGTACATCCGGGTGCCCGGCGCGCCGTACGGGTCGGCCGGGAACCGCACCGCGGTCAGGCCGGGCCGGTTCAGGTAGCCGCGGGCGAGCCCTTGCCCCGCCACGTACATCTCGCCGACCGCGCCGTGCGGCACCGGGGCCAGGGTGTCGTCGAGGACGTACACCCGCAGGTCGGGGATGGGCACGCCGATGGCACCGGCGGCGGCCTCGGCGGCGTGCGCCGCGCCGTCCAGCGGCGCGTGGGTGACGTGGACGGTGGTCTCGGTGATGCCGTACATGTTCACCAGGCGCGGCGCGTCCTGCGGGTGCCGTGCGTACCAGGGGCCCAGCCGGGTGGCGTCCAGGGCCTCGCCGCCGAAGATCACCGTGCGCAGCGCCAACCGGGCGCCGTGGGCGGGGTGTTCGGCGTCGGCACGCTGGAGGGCGTAGAAGGCGGAGGGGGTCTGGTTGAGGACGGTGACCTGTTCGTCGGCGAGGAGCCGCAGGAAGTCCTCCGGGGAGCGCGCCACGTCGTCGGGGACGACGACGAGCCGGCCGCCGTGCAGCAGCGCGCCCCACAGCTCCCACACCGAGAAGTCGAAGGCGTAGGAGTGGAAGAGCGTCCACACGTCGTGCTCGTCGAAGCCGAACCAGTGGGCGGTGCTGCCGAACAGCCGCACCACGTTGGCGTGGGGCACCACGACGCCCTTGGGGCGGCCGGTGGAGCCGGAGGTGTAGATGGCGTAGGCGGGGTGTTCCGGCAGCGGCCGCGTCGCGGGGCGGGGGCCGGTCGCGGGCCGGGCGGCGAGGTCGGCGGCGACCTCCGGGGCGTCCAGCGGCAGCACGGGCACGCCGCCGCGGGCCCGGTGGGCCGCCTCGGCGGTGGTGACCAGGAGCACCGGGCGGGCGTCGTCGAGGATCCCGGTCAGGCGCTCCTCGGGCGCGGTGGGGTCGACGGGCAGGTAGGCGGCGCCGGTCTTGAGCACCGCGAGGATCGCCACCACCTGGTCGAGGCCGCGGGGCAGCGCGAGGGCGACGAAGCGCTCCGGGCGGGCGCCGGCCTCGGCGAGGCGGTGGGCGAGCCGGTTGGCGCGGGCGTCCAGGGCCGCGTAGTCCAGGTGCTCGCCGGCGCAGGTGACGGCGACGGCGCGGGGCGTGCGGGCGACCCGCGCCTCGAAGAGGTCCACCAGGGTCTCGGCGGGACGGCCGTACACGGTCCCGGGGAGGGAGCCCGGGGCGGCACCGGGAAGGACCGCGGGGGCCGCGTCGGGGAGGGTCCCGGGCGCGGTCCCGTCGTCGCCCCCGGTGAGCCGGCGTCGTTCGGCGGGCGTGGTCCAGGGCAGCTCGCGCAGCGGGCGGCCGGCGTCGGCGGCGATGCCGGTCAGCAGCAGGCTCAGCCGCCCGGCGAGGGCGCGGACGGTCGCGGCGTCGAACAGCGCGGGGTCGTAGGCGAGGTCGAAGCCGATCCGCTCGCCCTGGAAGGCGCGCAGGACCAGCGGGTAGTTGGTGGCGTCCCGGGAGGACACCTCGGCCAGGCGCACCCCGGCGCCGGCCGTGCGGGCCTCGTCGAAGGGGTAGTTCTCGAAGGCGACCATGCTGTGGAAGAGCGGGCTGCCCGGCGGCACGTCGCTCAGCGCGGTCAGCTCGGCCAGCGACACCGCGGCGTGGCGGCGCGCCTCGGCCTGTTCCCGCTGCAACTCGCGCAGCCAGTCGGCGGCCGGGCGGCGGGCGTCCACCCGGACGCGGGTGGGCAGGGTGTTGATGAACATGCCGACCATGGACTCGGCGCCGGGCAGCTCGTCGGGACGGCCGGAGACGGTGGTGCCGAACACCACGTCGTCCTCGCCGGCGTACCGGGCGAGCAGCAGCGCCCACGCGCCCTGCACCACGGTGCCGAGGGTGAGGCCGGCCTCCCGGGCGGTGCGGGCCAGCCGTTCGGAGACCTCGTCGGAGAGTCCGGCCGTGTGCATCGCGGCCGACCTGGCCTGGTGGCCGTGGACCTGCGGGCGGTCGGCGGGCAGCGGGGTGGGCGTGGCGAACCCGGCGAGCACCCCGCGCCAGTGGTCGCGGGCGGCTCCGTCGTCCTGCTCGGCGAGCAGGCGCACGTAGTCCCCGAACGGGCGGCGCACCGGCGGGCGGTGCTCGCTCCCGGTGGTGAGGGCGGCGTACTCCTCGCACACCTCGGTGAGGACCTGGGCCAGGCTCCAGCCGTCCAGGATCAGGTGGTGGGAGGTCCACACCAGCCGCAGCCCGGCGTCCGGCAGCCGGATCAGGGTGAGCCGCGTCAGCGGGGCGGTGGTGAGGTCGATGCCGCGGGCGAGGTCCCGCTCGCACAGCTCGGCCAGCCGGACGGCGCGCTCGGCGGGGTCGAGTTCCCGCCAGTCCAGGTGCGTGACCGGCACCTCGGCGTGCCGGTGCACGATCTGCAGGGGCGCGGGGACGTCCTCCCAGACCACGGAGGTGCGCAGCGCGGGGGTGCGGTCGGTGACGCGCTGCCAGGCGAGCGCGAGGGCCCGCGGGTCGGCCACCCCCTGGAGCAGCAGGGACGCCTGGTCCAGGTAGACGTCGTCGGGGCCGCCGACCAGGCGGTGGAAGAGCATGCCCTCCTGCAGCGGGGTCAGCGGCAGGACGTCCTCCACGCCCCGCCCGTCGCCCACCAGCCGGTCCACGGCCGCCTGGTCGAGGCGGGCCAGCGGGAAGTCGGAGGGGGTGCGGCCGCCGGCGCCGGGGCGGGCGCAGTGCTCGGCGATGGCGGCTAGCGCGCCGGTCATGCCGTCGGCGAGCCGGCGCACGGTCCGCTCGTCGTGGACGTCCTCGCTGTAGTGCCAGGTGATCTCGAGGGTGCCGTCGACGACGGCGGCGGAGACGTCGAGGAGGTGGTCCAGGGGCTCGTCGGCAGCCGTCTCCCGGCCGGGGACCTGCGCGGTCTGGGCGAAGTCGCCCGAGCCGGGGGTCTCCCAGCGGCCGTGGTAGGTGAACGACACCTGGGGCGGCGGTGTCCCGCGCAGCGCGCGGACGGCGGGGTCGTCGGTGGGGGCGAGGCGGGCCAGCGCCTCGAAGCCCAGGCCGCGGCGGGGAACGGACCGCAGCTTCTCCTTGACGGCCTTGAGGGTGGCGCCCCAGTCGGGCGAGCCGGCCGGTCCGGCGGGGGCCAGGGTGACCGGGTACTGGGCGGTGAACCAGCCCACGGTGCGCGACAGGTCGAGCGGTTCGCCGACCTCCTCGCGTCCGTGGCCCTCCAGCAGGACGGTGACGCGTCCGGCGCCCGCCCAGTCGGCGAGCACCCGGCCCAGCGCGCTCAGCAGGACGTCGTCGACCCGGGTGCGGTAGACGCCGGGCACGCGCCGCAGCAGCGCCTCGGTGGTGGCCGGGTCGACGCTCGCGCGGACGGTGCGCACCGACGCGGCGCGCGGGGCGCCGGGCCGGTCGACGGGCAGCGGGGTGCGTTCCTGGGCGGTCTCGGCCGTCCAGTGGGCCAGGTCGGCGTCGAGGTCGCCGGCCCGGACCCGTTCGGCCAGGTGCGCGGCCCACGCGGCGAACGGCACGGCCTCCGGTTCCAGGGCGGCCGGTTCACCGGCCGCGGCCTGCCGGTACGCCTGTTCGAGGGCGGCGAGCAGGACGCGCCAGGAAACGCCGTCCACCGCGAGGTGGTGGGCGGTCACGAAGAGCCGCGGGCGGTCCCCCGCCGCGGCGGGCAGCAGCAGGGCGGCGCGCAGCAGGGCGCCGGTCTCCGGGTCGAGGGCGGCGCGGGCGGCGTCCGCGGCCTGCTCCAGGGCGGCGGCCGGGTCGGGCGCGGCGGACAGGTCGTGGCGGGTGAGCAGGCCGGTGGCCGGGCCCTCCCCCGGGTGCTGCCGCCAGACGCCGTCGGTGCGGGCGAACCGGGTGCGCAGCGCGGGATGGCGGTCGGCCACCGCCTCCACCGCCCGCTCCAGGGCCGTCCCGTCGAGGTCGTGGGGCAGGTCGAGGAGGACCGACATGCTGAAGTGGCGCAGGGGCCCGTGGGTGGCGAGGAACCACTCCTGCACGGGGGTCAGCGGGGCGGGGCCGGTGGGGTGCGGGGTCCTGGGCGCCGGGGCGGCGGGGGCACGCCCGGCCGCGGCGGCGGCGAGGTCGGCGACGGTCTGGTGGCGGAAGACGTCCTGCGACGACAGCGGCAGACCGGCCGCGCGGGCGCGGGAGACGGCCTGGATGCTGAGGATGGAGTCGCCGCCCAGTTCGAAGAAGTTGTCGGTGACGCCGACACGGGCCACGCCCAGCACCTCGGCCCAGATCGCGGCCAGGGTCTCCTCGGCGGGGGTGCGCGGGGCGACGTGCTCGCCGCGCGCGGTGCCGCCGCCGAAGTCGGGCGCGGGCAGGGCGCGTTTGTCCAGCTTGCCGCTGGTGGTGAGCGGCAGGGCGTCGAGGACGGTGAAGGCGGACGGCACCATGTGCTCGGGCAGCACCCGGAGCAGGGCGGCGCGCAGCGCGGCGCCGGTGAGGGCGCCGTCCGTGGGCTTCGCGGCGCCCGTTCCGGCGGAGCCCGTTCCGGCGGAGCCCGTTTCAGCGGCGCCCGTTCCGGCGGTGTCCGTTCCGGCGGGGTCGGTTCCGGCGGCGCCCGTTCCGGCGGTGCCCGTTCCGGCGGGGTCGGTTCCGGCGGTGTCCGTTCCGCCGGGGACGACGTAGGCGGCGAGCCGGGTGTGGCCGCGGTCGTCGGCCGCGGCGGTCACGGCCGCGGCCGCCACCTCGGGGAGGTCGAGGAGGGCCGCCTCGACCTCGCCGGGCTCGATGCGGTGGCCGCGCACCTTCACCTGGTCGTCGACGCGGCCCAGGTGGTCGAGTCGGCCGTCGCCGGTCCAGCGGGCCAGGTCGCCGGTGCGGTACATGCGGCTGCCGGGCGGGCCGAACGGGTCGGCCGGGAAGCGGGCGGCGGTCAGGCCGGGCCGGCCGAAGTAGCCGCGCGCCACCTGCTCCCCGGCCAGGTACAGCTCGCCCCCGACGCCGGGCGGCACCGGCCGCAGCCGGTCGTCGAGGACGTACGCCCGGGTGTTGGGCAGCGGCCGGCCCACCAGCGGGCGGTCCTCGCCCGTGACGCGGCAGGCGAGGGCGTCGACGGTGCACTCGGTGGGGCCGTAGAAGTTGTAGGCGGCGACGTCCGGGTGGGCGGCCAGTTCGCGCCACAGGGCGGGGCCGATGGCCTCGCCGCCGATCATCAGCACCCGCGGGCGGTGGCGCGGGTCGGTGAGGAGACCGGCGGGCAGCAGCTGGCGCAGGTAGGAGGGGGTCAGGTCGAGGAAGTCGATCCGGTGCCGGACGACGTACTCCACCAGGGCGGCCGGGTCCCTGCGGGTCGTCTCGTCGACGAGGTGCAGCGGGTGGCCGTCGGCCATCAGCAGCACGCCCTCGAGGGAGGTGTCGAAGGAGAAGGAGGCGGTCAGGGCCACGGTGAGCGGCCCGCCGCCGGCGTCGGCGACGAAGCCCGCGCGGTGCGCGGCGAGCAGGTTGGCCAGGGAGCGGTGGGAGACGGCGACGCCCTTGGGACGGCCGGTGGAGCCGGAGGTGTGGATGACGTAGGCGGTGTGCTCGGGGTCGGGCTCCGGGAACCGGGCCACGGGCTCCGAGGTCTCCGCGGGCTCCTCGCTCAGGGCGGCGCGGACGGCGGCCTCGTCGAGGACGAGGGCCGGGCGGACGTCCTCGAGGAGGTACCGGACGCGGTCCTCGGGCAGGGCGGGGTCGAGGGGCAGGTAGCCGGCGCCCGCCTTCCACACCGCGAGGATCGCGGTGATCATGTCGGCGGTCCGGGGCAGGCGCAGGGCGACCAGCCGCTCGGGGCCGGCGCCGCGGGCGATCAGGTGGCGGGCGAGGCGGCCGGCGCGGGCGTCGAGGGTCGCGTGGTCGAGGTGTTCGCCGCCGGCCACCAGGGCGGTGGCGTGCGGGGTGCGGACGGCGCGGTCCTCGTAGAGCCGGGGCAGGAGTGCGGCGGGGACCGGGTGGGCGGTGTCGTTGAACTCCCGGACCACCCGGCGCACCTCCTCCTCGGAGAGCAGCGGGAGCGTGCCCAGGGGGCGGTGGGGTTCGGCGGCGGCCCCGGTGAGCAGGCGCACCAGCTGGTCGGCGGTCCGGCGGGCGGTGTCCGCGTCGAACAGGTCGGTGCGGTACTCCAGCAGCCCGGTCAGGGCCTCGCCGTCCGGCACGAACTCGACGCTGAGGTCGAAGGTCGCGGCCCGCCGGGGCACGGTGACCGGCGCGGTGGCCAGGCCGCGCACGGCGGGGGCGGCGGGCGGGGCAGGGTGCAGCAGCACCATCACGTCGAAGAGCGGGTTGCGGCCCGCCTCGCGGGGCGCCCCGACGGCCTCGACCAGCCGGTCGAACGGCGTGTCGCCGTGCGCGAACGCGTCGTTGACGGTGTCCGCGGCGGCCGCCAGCAGGTCGCGGAAGGAGCCGGCCGTGTCGACCGGGGTGCGCAGGACGACCGTGGAGGCGAAGAAGCCGACGGCCCGCTCGAGTTCGGTGCGGGGGCGGCCCGGGGTGAGGGAGCCGACCGTGATGTCGTCCTGCCCGGACCAGCGGGCCAGCAGGGCCTGGCAGGCCGCGGTCAGGGCGGTGAACAGGGTGGTGTGCTGTTCGGCGGCGAGGGCGCGCAGCCGGGCGGTGACGTCGGCGGGGACCGTGAAGGCGTGCACCGAGCCCGCGCCGGACTCCTCGCCGCGGCGGGGCCGGTCCAGCGGCAGCGCGGGCGGCACGGCGCCGCGCAGCCGCCCCGCCCCGTGGGAGAGTTCGCGCTCGAGGCGGTCGCCGGAGAGCTGTTCGCGCTGCCACACGGCGAAGTCCGGGTACTGGGCGGCCACCGCCGGCAGGTCCACCGGCTCCCCGTGGGCGAGCGCCTCGTAGGCGGTGCAGAGCTCCTCGAGGACGACGCCCATCGACCAGCCGTCGGTGACGATGTGGTGGGCCGTCAGCAGCAGCACGTGCGCGTCGGGGGCCTCGCGGAGCAGCAGGGCGCGCAGCAGCGGTCCGGTGCGCAGGTCGAAGGGGCGGGCGTACTCGGCGAGCAGGGCGGACTCCGTCTCCGCCGGGGTGACCTCGCGCACCGGCAGCGGCACGGGGGCGGGTTCGTGGACGCGCTGGACGGGGCGGCCGTCCTCGCCCTCCTCGAAGGTGGTGCGCAGCGCCTCGTGGCGGGCGGTCACCAGGTCCAGGGCCCGGCTCAGCGCGTCGTGGTCCGGTGCGCCGGTGAGCCGCAGGGCGACGGCGCTGTTGTAGCGGGCGTCGCCGGGGCGCAGGCGGTCCAGGAACCACAGGCGCTGCTGGGCGTGGGAGAGCGGCAGCGGGCGGGTGCGGTCGGCGCGCGGGATCGCCCGCCGGGAGGTGGCGGCGGACCCGGCGGCGGCCCCTCCGGCGAGCCGGCGGCGCAGCGCCTCGCGGAGGTCGTCGGGGAGGGCGTCGGCGCGGTTCTGCTTCGAAGACGTCATGGTGGTGGGGTCCTTCACCGCTCGTTCGGGAGTTCGTCGGATGCGCCGGCGCCACGGGCGGCGGCCTCGAGTTCGCTGAGCACCTGGTCCTCCACCAGCTCGGCCAGCGCGGCGACGGTGCGGGACACCAGCACGTCGCGGGGGGTGAGGGTGACGCCGAAGGCGTCGTTGGCGCGGGTGACGATCCGCAGGGCGCGCAGGGAGTCGCCGCCCAGCAGGAAGTAGTCGTCCTCGGCGCCCACGGGGGTGTCCAGGGTGTCCTCCCAGATGGCGGCGAGCGCCTCCTCGGTGGGGGTGCGCGGGGCGACCTGTCCGGTCGCCCGCGGCTGCTCGGGCCCGGGTTCGGGCGCGGGCAGGGCGGCCCGGTCGGTCTTGCCGTTCCCGGTCAGCGGGAAGCGGTCCATCACCACGTACGCCGACGGCACCATGGGGCCGGGCAGCGTCCGGGCGACGTGGGCGCGCAGGGCCGCGGCGGCGGGCGGCTGCGCGCCGGGGGCGGCGAGGACGTGGGCGACCAGCCGGGGCAGCCCCGGCTCGTCCTCCCGGACGCTGACCACGGCGTCCAGGACGGACGGGTGGCGCACCAGGACGGCCTCGACCTCGCCGGCCTCGATGCGGTGGCCGCGCAGCTTGAGCTGGTGGTCGGTGCGGCCGAGGTGGTGCAGTTCGCCGCGGGCGTCGCGGCGGACCAGGTCGCCGGTGCGGTACATGCGGCTGCCGGGCGGGCCGTACGGGTCGGCGGTGAACCGGGCGGCGGTCAGGCCGGGCCGGCCGAGGTAGCCGCGGGCCAGGCCGTCCCCGGCCAGCCACAGTTCGCCGGGCACCCCGTCGGGGACGGGACGCAGGCGCGCGTCCAGCACGCGGGCGCGGGTGCCGGGGAGGCGGCGGCCGATGGGCGGGGCCGTGCCGTCGGGCCGCAGCGGGTCCGACCAGGTGGCGACGACGGTGGCCTCGGTGGGGCCGTAGGAATTGACCATCCGGTGGTGCGGGGCCCACCGGGCGACCAGTTCGGCCCGGCACGCGTCGGCGCCGACCACCAGGGTCTTCAGGTCGGGCAGGGTGCCGGGCGTGTCCGGCGGCACGGTGGCGAGCGCGGCCGGCGGCAGCAGGGTGTGGGTGATGCGCCGCTCGCGCAGCACCTCGGCGAGCCGCACGCCGAGCAGCGGACCGGGTTCCGGCACGACCAGCCGGGCCCCGTGCGGCAGGGACATGCACAGTTCCAGCACGGAGGCGTCGAAGCTGGGGGTGGCGAACGCCAGGACGCGGTCGCCCGGGCCGACCCGGTAGTGCGCGGCCTCGGCGGCGGCGAAGGCGGCGAGGCCGCGGTGGGTGACCACGACGCCCTTGGGGGTGCCGGTGGAGCCGGAGGTGTAGATGACGTAGGCCGGGTCGTCGAGGTCGAGGGGGCGGGTCCGGTCGGCGTCGGTGGGCCGGTGGCCCGGGACGTCGCCGGACGCGGCTCCCCCCGGAGCCGTGAGCAGGGCGTCGACCTCCTCGGCGTGGAGGGTGAGGGCGGGTGCGGCGTCGCTCAGCATCAGCGCGATCCGCTCCTCGGGGTAGCCGGGGTCGACCGGCAGGAAGGCCGCGCCGGTCTTGGCCACCGCGAGCTGGGCGAGGACCATCTCCGCCGAGCGGGGCAGGACGAGCGCGACGAGCGTGCCGGGACCCGCGCCGCGCGCGATGAGCCGGTGCGCGAGCCGGTCGGCCCGTGCCTCGACGTCGGCGAAGGTCAGTTCCAGGCCGGGCGCGCTCAGGGCCGGCGCGTCGGGCCACCGGTCGGCGGCCGCCTCGACGAGGGCGGGCAGCGTCGCCGGGGTCACCGGCGCGAGGTCGGGCCGCGCGGGTCCGTCGAGCGCCCGGGCGTGTTCCTCCGGCGGCAGGACGTCGAGGTCGTCGAGCGGGGTGGAGCCGTCGGCGTCGGCGAGGCGGCGCAGCAGGTGCAGCAGCCGTCCGGCCAGGGCGGCGGCGGTGGTCTCCTCGAAGTAGCGCGGGTCGTAGCCGAGTTCGACGGCGAGCCGGTCGCCGGGCGACACCACCACGGTGAGCGGGTAGTTGGTGGCCTCCCGCGCGTCCAGGTCGCGCACCCGGACGCCCTGCGCTCCGGCCGTCGCGTCGCCGACGGGGTAGTTCTCGAAGACGATCAGGCTGTCGAAGAGCGGCGTGCCGTCGGGCAGTCCGCTCGCCGCGAGCATCCGGGTCAGCGGCAGGTGCTCGAAGCGCCGGTCCTCGGCGCGCGCCCGCTGCTGCTCCTCGAGCCACCGGGCGCACGGGGCCCGGCCGTCGACGGCGACCCGGGCGGGCAGGGTGGTGATGAACAGCCCGGTGACGGTGTCCGCGCCGGGCAGGTCCGCGGGGCGGCCGGAGACGGTGGTGCCGAAGCACACGTCATGCGTGCCGCTCAGCCGGGACAGCAGCAGCGCCCACGCGCCCTGCACGACGGTGTTCAGGGTGAGGCGGTGGCGGCGGGCGAACTCCCGCAGCCGGGCGCTGTCCTCCTCGCCGAGGTGGTGCGACAGCCAGGTGCCGGAGCGGGCCGGGGCCCCCGGCGCGGGCCTGCTGTCGTACGGCAGCGGCGTGGGCGCGGTCAGGTCGCCCAGGACGCGCCGCCAGTGCTCGTCGGCGCCGGCGGTGTCGCGGGCGGCGAGCCAGGCGGCGTAGTCGGAGAAGGGCCTGCGGTCGGGCAGGCGCGGTTCCTCCCCGCGGGCGAGCGCCGCGTGGGCGGTCAGGACGTCGCCGAGGACGTGGAAGACGCTCCAGCCGTCCAGGAGCAGGTGGTGGAAGGTCCACACCACGCGCACCTCGTCCGGGCCGAGCCGGACCAGGACGATCCGCGTCAGCGGCGCCGGTTCCAGCGCCATGCCGCGGGCGCGGTCCTCGGCCAGCAGCCGGGCCAGCCGCTCCTCCCGCTCCTCCCCCGTCAGGTGCGACCAGTCCTCGTGGGCGACGGGCAGCCGGGCGGCGCGGTGCACGACCTGCAGCGGCTCGGGAACGCCGTGGAGGACGACCGAGGTGCGCAGGACGGGCGTGCGGTCGACGACGTGCTGCCAGGCGGCGGCCAGCGTCGCCGGGTCGCGCACGCCGTCGGTGACGAAGGTGATCTGCTCGACGTACAGCCCCTCACCGGGCTCGTCCAGGGCGTGCATGACCATGCCCGCCTGGGTGGGCGTGAGGGGGTGGATGTCGGTGACGTCGCGTCCGGTGCCGGCCAGCCGGTCCACGGTGGCCTGGTCGAGGCGGGCCAGCGGGAAGTCGGACGGGGTGCGGCCGCCGGCGCCCGGGGTGGCGCAGTGCCGCACCAGGGCGCGCAGTTCCTCGACGGTCTCGGCGGCGAGCCGGGCCACGGTGTCGCGGTGGTGCACCTCGCGCGAGTACGACCAGGTGAACTCCAGCCGCTTGTCGGTGACCCGGCCGAGGACGTCGACGAGGTGCGGGCGCGGCGCCCGCGGGTCCATGCCGCCCGCCAGGCCGTCGTACGGGGAGTGCAGCAGGCCGCCCGGGGTGGTCTGCCAGTCCTGCCGGCCCAGGTAGTTGAAGGAGATCTGCGGCAGCCGCGGCAGGGCGCTCCCCCCGTCCGTCCCGCGCAGGTGGCGCAGGGCCCCGTGGCCGATGCCGCCGTGCGGGACGGCCCGCAGGTTCTCCTTGACGGACTTCAGCGCGCCGCCGGTGTCCGCGGAGCGCGGCACGTCCAGGGCGACCGGGTACAGGGCGGTGAACCAGCCGACGGTGCGGGAGAGGTCGACGCCGTCGAAGAGGTCCTCACGGCCGTGGCCCTCCAGGGCGACGGCCACCCGGTCGCGGCCCGTCCAGCGGGCGAGGACCCGGCCCAGGGCGCACAGCAGCACGTCGTTGACGCGGGTGCGGTACGCCTCGGGGACCTCCTGGAGCAGGCGGCGGGTGTCCTCCTCGTCCAGGGCGGCGGTCAGGGACTCCTCGTCGGCGACGGTGTTCCGGCCGTCCCGGTCGGTCGGCAGGGCGGTCGTGTCGACGCCGCGCCAGTACGGGAGTTCGGCGTCGAAGCCGCCGGCCGCGGTGTGCGCGGCGAGGCGGGTCGCCCAGGCGCGGAACGAGGTGGTCTTCGGCCCCGGGTCGGGCGTGTCCCCGGCGCGCAGCGCCCGGTAGGCGGCGTCCAGGTCCTCCAGGAGGATGCGCCAGGACACCGCGTCCACCACCAGGTGGTGGGCGGCGAGGAGCAGGACCGGCCGCCTCCCGTCGCCGGGGCGGCACAGCGCGGCGCGCAGCAGCGGGCCGGTGCGCAGGTCGAAGCCGGCGGCGAGGGCCGGGGCGACCTCCTCGGGCGGCGCGTCGTGCACCTCGAGGTGCGGTGCGGCGCCGGGTTCCGTGCCGTGCTGGCGGTGTCCGGGGGCGGCGTCCGGTTCGTAGCGCATGCGGAGCGCGTCGTGGTGGTCCAGGACGGCGGCGAGCGCGGCCCGCAGCAGGTCCGGGTCGGTGGCGGGGTCGACGTGGTAGGAGACCGACTGGGTGAAGTCGGCGGGGTCGCCGCCGAGCGTGTCGAGCAGCCAGTGCTGGACGGGCGTGAGCGGCGTCGGGCCGGCGACCGGGCCCTGTTCGGCGGCGGTCCCGGCGTCGGCGGGTGCCCGCTCGGCCGCCGCGGCCAGGTCGGCGACGGTGGGGTGGGTGAACAGGTGCCGCGGCGTCAGGCGCAGCCCGGCGCGGCGGGCGGCGGAGACGACCTGGATGCCGAGGATGGAGTCGCCGCCGAGCGCGAAGTAGTTGTCCTCGGCGCCGATCTCGGGCACGCCGAGCACCTCGGACCAGATCGCGGCGAGGGTCTGCTCGGCGCCGGGCCGGGGCGGGCGGGAGGATCCGGCGGTGTCCGGGGCGGACCACACCGGCTCGGGCAGGGCCCGCCGGTCCAGCTTGCCGGTGGCTCCGAGCGGCAGCCGTTCCAGCGGGACGACGAGTGAGGGCACCAGGTGGGCGGGGAGCGTGCCGGCGAGGTGGTCGCGGACCGCGGCCGGGTCCAGGGCCCCGGTGGAGCGGTGCGGGACCGCGTAGCCGACCAGTCGCCGGTGTCCTTCGTGGTCGACGACCCGGGCGGCCGCGGCG
Organism: Streptomyces sp. NPDC002640; assembly: GCF_053592575.1. NCBI lineage: Bacteria > Bacillati > Actinomycetota > Actinomycetes > Kitasatosporales > Streptomycetaceae > Streptomyces > Streptomyces sp. NPDC002640. The sequence goes on from NZ_JBSFVZ010000010.1 coordinate 103,322, forward strand.
GCCACGTCGGGGTGGCGGGCCAGCGCGGCCTCCACCTCGCCGAGTTCGATACGGAAGCCGCGCACCTTGACCTGGTCGTCCGTCCGCCCGAGGTGGACCAGTTCCCCGTCGGCGGCGCGGCGCACCAGGTCGCCGGTGCGGTACATGCGGGCGCCGGGCGGCCCGTAGGGGTCGGCGAGGAAGCGGGCGGCGGTCAGGCCCGGGCGGTGAAGGTAGCCGCGGGCGACGCCGGTCCCGGCGAGGTACAGCTCGCCCGGGGCGCCGGCCGGCACCGCGCGCAGCCGGGCGTCCAGCACGTAGGCGCGGGTGCCGCCGACGGGGCGGCCGATGGGCGGTTCGCGGTCGGGGTCGGCCGGGTCGCAGGTGAAGGCGGTGGCGTAGACGGTGGCCTCGGTGGGGCCGTAGACGTTGAGCACCCGGCAGCCGGGCACCGCCGCGCGGACCTGCCGCACGGTGCGCGCGGGCAGGGCCTCGCCGGCCAGGACGACGGTGTCCGCGCCGACGTGGACGGTGTCCTCGGCGAGGAGCCGGCCGAGCGCGGAGGGCACGGCGCTGATCAGGCCGGCCCGCCACGGTCCGGGGCGTTCGGCGAGGGCGAGCAGGTCGCGGACGAGTTCCACCGTGCCGCCCGTGACCAGCGGGGCGAAGATCTCGAACACCGACACGTCGAAGGTGAGCGAGGTGGACGCCACCACGTGGCCGAGGCCGCGCCCGGCGAACTCGGCGGCGGCCCAGTCGGTCAGCGCCGGCAGGGAGGAGTGGGCGACCACGACGCCCTTGGGGCGGCCCGTGGAGCCGGAGGTGTGGATGACGTACGCCGGGTGCTGCGGCAGCAGCGGAGCGCGCCGCTCGTGGTCGCCGACCGGGCCGGGCGACGCGGCGGCCAGGCGGGCGGCGGTCTCCGGGTCGTCGAGGGTCAGCCGCGGGCAGGGCCCGTCGGGCAGCCGTCCGGCGGTGGCGGTGCCGGTCACGACGACGGCGGGCCGCACGTCGTCGAGGAGGAGGGCGACGCGTTCGGCCGGGTGCCCGGGGTCGACGGGGAGGTAGCCGGCGCCGCTCTTGAGGACCGCGAGGAGCGCCACGATCAGCTCGGCGGTGCGCGGCAGGGCGAGCGCGACGAAGCGTTCCGGTCCGGCGCCCGCCTCGATCAGCAGCCGGGCGAGCCGGTTGGAGCGCTCGTCGAGCTCACGGTAGGTCAGCTCCTCGTCCCCGGCGAGCACGGCGAGCGCGTCGGGGGTGCGGGCCGCCTGCCCGGCGAACGCGTCGGGCAGGGTGCGGCGCGGCGCGTCCGCCCCGGCCGTCCCCCCGGTCGGCGCCCCGGTCGGCGCCCCGGCGTACCGCTCGATCAGGGCGCGGTCCTCGCCCGGGGCGAGCAGCGGCAGGTCGTCCAGGCGGCGGTCGGGGTCGGCGGCCATCTCGGTCAGCAGGGTGCGCAGGCTCGCGCCCAGGCTCTCCACGGTGGCCCGGTCGAAGACGGCCGGGTCGTGGTCGAGGGAGACGGACAGGGTGTCGCCGGGGGCGACAACGACGCCGAGCGGGTACTCGGTGGGCTCGATGTCGCGTTCCTGGGTGAGGGCGAGCCCCAGGCGGGACAGCGCGTCGCCGTCGAACGGGTAGTTCTCGAAGACGACGATGCTGTCGAACAGGGGCGTGCCGCCGGGGACGTCGCTCCAGCTCCGCAGCTGCGCGAGGGAGACGAACTCGTGCCGCCGGGACTCCGACTGGGCGGCCTGCAGGTCGCCGAGCCATTCCAGCAGCCGGCGGCCGCCGTCGACGCGGACGCGGGTCGGCAGGGTGTTGATGAACAGGCCGACCATGCCGGTCACGCCGGGCAGGTCGGCGGGGCGTCCGGAGACGGTGGAGCCGAACACCACGTCGTCGCCGCCGCCGTAGCGGGACAGCAGCAGCGCCCAGGCGCCCTGGAGCACGGTGTTGAGGGTGAGTCCGGCCCGCTGGGCGATGTCGCGGAGCCGCGCGGAGACCCGCGCGTCGAGGGTGACGTGGACGGTCTCGGAGGAGGAGGCGCGGTGCGCCTCGGCGGGGCGGCGGTCGCGGGGCAGTTCGGTCGGGGCGGTGAACCCGGCCAGCGTCTCGCGCCAGTGGCGTTCGGCCGCGGCGGTGTCCTGGCGGGCGAGCCATCCCAGGTAGCCGGCGAACGGCGCGCGTTCGGGCAGGTCGGGGCGGCGCCCGGCGGCCGACGCCGCGTACCGTTCGGCGACCTCGTCGAAGACCTGGGCGGCGCTCCAGCCGTCGAGCAGCACGTGGTGGAACGTCCACACGACCCGCACCCGGTCGGGGCCGAGCCTGATCAGCGCGAGCCGCATGAGGGGCGCGGCGGCGAGGTCGACGCCGGCCCGCCGGTCCTCGGCGAGCAGCCGGTCCAGTTCCGCGGCGCACCACTCCTCGCCGCGGCCCGTCCAGTCGTGGTGGACGACGGGCACGGCGGCGTGGTGCGGCACCACCTGCAGGGGCTCGGCGGTCTCCTGCCACACCAGGCGGGTGCGGAGCACCGGGTTGGCGTCCGCGGTGGCCTGCCAGGCGTCGGCGAGGGCCCGCGGGTCGGTGACGCCGGTGAGGGTGAACTGGACCTGGTTCAGGTAGGTGCGGCTGTCGGGGTCCATCAGGCCGTGGAAGAGCATGCCGGCCTGCATCGGGGTGAGCGGGAGGACGTCGGCGACCGCGCGGCCGTCGCCCACGACCCGGTCGACGGTGGCCTGGTCGAGGCGGGCCAGCGGGAAGTCCGACGGGGTGCGTCCGCCGGAGTCCGGGCGGGCGCAGTGGGCGACGATCTCCTCCAGGGCCCGCACCATGCCCCGGGCCAGGCGGTCCACGGTCTCCCGGTGGTGGCGGCCGCGGCTGTGGTGCCAGCCGATCTCCAGCTCGCCGTCCTCCACCCGGGCGACGACGTCCAGCAGGTGGGGCCGTTCGGCCTCGGGGGCGTCGGCGCCGTCCAGACCGCCGGGCACGGACCGCACCAGGGCGCCGTCGCGGGCGCTCCAGTCGAAGCGGCCCAGGTAGTTGAAGCTGATGCCGGGGGTGGGCGTGGCCGGCAGGTCGCGGGTGAGGCGGGTCAGCGCCCCGTGGCCGAGGCCGCGGTCCGGGACGGCGCGCAGCTGCTCCTTGACGGACTTCAGGGCGGCGCCCCAGTCGCCCTCCGGCACGCTCAGGACCACCGGGTACAGGGTGGTGAACCAGCCGACCGTGCGGGAGAGGTCGACGTCGTCGAAGAGCGCGTCCTCGCGCCCGTGGCCCTCCAGGGTGACGGCGACGCCGTCGCGCCCGGTCCAGTCGGCGAGCACCCGGCCGAGGGCGGTGAGCAGGACGTCGTCGACGCGGGTGCGGTAGACGCCCGGCACCTGGCGCAGCAGGGCCTCGGTGTGCCGGCGGTCCAGCCGCACGGTGACGGTGGCGGTGTCGGCGACCGTGTTGCCGCCGTCGGCGTCCACCGGCAGCGGCGTGGCGCAGTGCCGGGCGGCCGTCTCCCAGTGGTCGCGCCGGGCGGCGAAACCGCCCCGCGCGGTGTGGTCGCGCAGCCGGCGGGCCCACTCGGCGACGGAGGTGGTGCGCTCCGGCAGCCGGACGGGTTGCCCGGTCAGGGCCTGCGAGTACGCGGTCTCCAGGTCCTCCAGGAGGATGCGCCAGGAGACGCCGTCGACCACCAGGTGGTGCACGGCGAGCAGCAGCCGGGGGGCGGGCGTCCCGGTGAACAGGCGGGCGGTGAGCAGCGGTCCGCTCTCCAGCCGGAACCCGTGGTGCGCGGCGTCGGTGACGCGGGCCCGCTCCTGCCGGGCCCGTTCCTCGTCGAGGCCGGTCAGGTCGTGCACCTCGAGCAGCGGCGGCGGTTCCTCGTCGGGTGCGGCGCAGGTCTGCCGCCAGGCGCCGTCGGCGTCCCGGGTGAAGCGGGCGCGCAGCGCGTCGTGGTGCGTCCACAGGGCGCGCAGCGCGCGGTCGAGGGCGCCGGGGTCGACGTCGCCGGGCGTCTCGACGGTCACGCACTGGTCGAAGACCTCGGGGCGGCGCGGGTCGCCGTCGAGGAACCAGTGCTGGACGGGGGTGAGGCCGACGTCCCCCGTGACCGGCTCCGTGCCGGCGACGGCGGGGGCGGTGTCGCCGGTGGTGCGGGCGGCGGCCGCGAGGGCGGCGACGGTCGGGTGGCGGAAGAGGTCGCGGGGGGTGAGGGCCAGTCCGGCGGCGCGGGCCCGGCTGACGACCTGGATGCCGAGGATCGAGTCGCCGCCCAGCATGAAGAAGTTGTCGTCGGCGCCGACCCGTTCGACGCCGAGCAGTTCCGCCCAGACGTCGGCGAGGATCCGCTCGGCCCCGTCGGCGGGGGCCCGGTAGGCGTCGCCCGGGGCCGGGAGGACGGGGTCGGGCAGGCGGCGGCGGTCCACCTTGCCGTTCGCGGTCAGCGGCAGTTCCGGCACGGTGACGAACGCGGCGGGCAGCATGTAGTCGGGCAGGGCGGCCGACAGGTGGTCGCGCAGGTCGGCGGCGGCCGGGACGTCGGCGCCCGGGGCGGGCACCAGGTGGGCGGCGAGCCGTTTGACGCCGGCGTGCTCGTACGGCGACACCAGGGCCTCGGCGATCGCCGGGTGCGCGGTGAGCGCGGCCTCGATCTCGGCGGGCTCGATCCGGAAGCCGCGGATCTTGATCTGGCCGTCGGCGCGGCCCACGAACCGCAGTTCGCCGTCGGCGGTCCGGCGGACGATGTCGCCGGTGCGGTACATCCGGCCGCCGGCCTCTCCGGACCGGCCGGCGAACGGGTCGGCGAGGTAGCGGGCGGCGGTCGCGCCGGGGCGGCCCGCGTAGCCGCGGGCCACGCCCGCGCCGGCGATGTACAGCTCGCCGGGGACGCCCGGCGGCTGCGGCTGGAGGGCGTCGTCGAGGACGTACACCCGGGTGCCGTCCAGCGGGCGGCCGATGGGCAGCACGGCGGGCAGCGGGTCGTCGGCGGTGAAGGGGCGGCGGGTGGCGAAGGTGGTGGTCTCGGTGGGGCCGTACCCGTCGACGACGGTCAGGCCGGGGCAGGCGTCGAGGACGCGGCGCGCCACCGCGCCCGGCACGGCCTCGCCGCCGGTCCACACCTCGCGGACGCCGCGCAGGCAGCCGGGGTCCTCCTGGGCGAGCAGCCGGAACAGGCCGGCCGTCAGCCACAGGTGGCGCACCCCTCGCTCGGCGACCGCGTGGCGGACCACGGCGGCGTCGATCTCGGCGGGCGGCGCGAGCACGGCGGTGCCGCCGCGCAGCAGCGGCACCCACAGCTCGTAGGTGGAGGCGTCGAAGGCGTGCGGCGAGTGCACCAGCACGCGGTCGTGCCCGGCGAAGGCGCTGTCCTGGGCGAGCGCGGCCACGTCCCGCTGCCGCACGGCGACGCCCTTGGGGACGCCGGTGGAGCCGGAGGTGAACATCAGGTACTGCGCGTTGTCGGGGTGGGGCGGCGCCGGCAGCGGGCCGCCGGGCCCCTCGGGGAGGCCGTCCGCCCGGACGACGCGCCCCGCGGGCAGCGCCTCCCGCGCCGTGGCCTCGTGCGCCGCGTCGGTGAGCAGCAGGTCCGCACCGGCCTCGGCGAGCATCCGCCGCAGCCGTTCCCGCGGCGCGCGCCCGTCCAGCGGCACGTACACGCCGCCGGTGCGCGCCAGGGCGAGCTGGGCGACGACCAGCGGCACGGAGCGTTCCATCAGCACGCCGACGGGGCGTTCCGCCGCCACGCCGAGCGCGGCCAGGCGGGCCGCCCACGCCTGGGCGCGGGTGTCGAGCTCGCGGTAGGTGAGCGTCACGGTGCCGGCGCCGGCGTCCACGGCGACCGCGTCCACGGCGACCGCGTCCGGGGTGCGCCGTACCTGCGCGGCGAACAGGGCGGCGGTGGTGGTGGCGGGTGCGGCGGCGGGGCCGCGCCCGTCGTGGAGCGCCCGGTCGCGGCCGGCGGGGGTGAGCAGCGGGAGGCGGCCCGGGGCGTCGTCGAGGCCGTCGGCCATGCCCTCGAGGAGGACGGTGAGGTGGCCGGCGAGCCGTTCGGCGGTGGCGGCGTCGAAGAGCGCGGGGTCGTGGCCCAGGGTCAGGGAGAGTTCGGTTCCGGGCTCGACGACCAGGCTCAGCGGGTAGTTGGTGGTCTCGACGCCGCGCAGGCCGCTCATCGTCAGGCCGTGGGCGGCGGCCAGGCGGTCGTCCACCGGGTAGTTCTCGAAGACGACGATGCTGTCGAACAGGGCGGTCCGTTCGGGCAGGCCGGTGAACGCCTGCATGCGGGTGAGCGGCACGCCGTCGTGGCGGCGGTCCTCGCCCTGCGCGTGCTGGAGGCGGCGCAGCCAGTCGCCGAGCGTCCCGGTGCGGGGCACGGTGGTGCGGGTGGGCAGGGTCGCGATGAACAGGCCGGTCATGGCCTCGGCCCCGTCGAGCTCGGGCGGGCGGCCGGAGACGGTGGTGCCGAAGACGACCTCGTCGCGGCCGGCGTGGCGGCCGAGCAGGATCGCCCAGGCGCCCTGCACCAGGGTGCCGAGGGTGATGCCGGCGTTCCTGGCCCGTTCCCGCAGGGCCCGGGTGGTCGCGGCGGGCAGGACGGCGCGGTGGGCCGCGCGGGACTCGGCGCGGTGGCTCTCGCGCGGCTCGCGGTCGTAGGGCAGGGGGGTTGGTTCGGCGAGGCCGGCCAGCCGCTCCCGCCAGTGCCGTTCGGCCTCGTCCCGGTCGCGGTCCCGCAGCCAGGCCACGTAGTCCCGGAACGGCCGGCGTTCGGGTCCGGCCGCGCCGTCCGGCGAGGAGAGGGCGGCGAACACGTCGGACAGGACGTGGAAGAGGCTCCAGCCGTCGAGCACGAGGTGGTGGAACGACCACACCACCCGGACGCTGCCCTCCGCGAGCCGCACCAGCGTCAGCCGCTGCAGCGGGGCCCGGCCGAGGTCGATGCCGCGCTCGCGTTCGGCGTCCAGCAGGCGCGTCAGCCGCTCCTCGCGGGCGTCCTCCCCGAGCTCGCTCCAGTCCAGGTGCGTGACCGGCACGGCACTCCGGCGGCGCACCACCAGCAGTGGTTCGGGCACGTCCTGCCAGACGGCGTGGGAGCGCAGCACCGGGGTGCGGTCGGTCACCTGCTGCCAGGCCCGGGCGAGCGCCTCCGGGCCCGGGACGCCGTCGAGGACGAAGGTGAGCTGGTGGAAGTAGACCCCGCTGTCCTCCTGGGAGATGCCGTGGAAGAGCATCCCGGCCTGGGTCGGGGTGAGCGGGTGGACGTCCTCCACGCCGGCCGGGTCGTCGCCGGTGATCCGGTCGACGGCGGCCTGGTCGAGGCGGGCGAGCGGGAAGTCCGAGGGGGTGCGGCCGGCGGCGCCGGGGCGGGCGGCGTGCCGGGCCAGCGCGGCGAGCGCGTCGGCGTACTGCCGGGCCAGGGCGGTGACGGTGTGCTCGTCGTGCAGCTCGGCGGAGTGGAAGAAGGTGAACTCCAGCGCGTCCTCGTCGAGCAGGCCGACGACCTCCAGGGGGTGGGGGCGTCGCGCGTCGGGGTCGGCGTCCAGTTCCAGCGGGCGGAACACGGCGCGGTACAGGCCGTCGGGGTCGCCGGGCGGCGTGAACCGGCCGAGGTAGTTGAAGCTGACCTGGGCGGTGGGGCCGTCGGGCAGGGCGCCGGGGCCGGAGGCGAGGTGGCGCAGCGCGTCGTGGCCGATGCCGTTCCGGGGCACCGCCCGCAGCTGCTCCTTGACCTGCTTGAGCACGGTGTCCCAGCCGGCGTCCCGCGGCACGGCGAGGGCGACCGGGTGGCGGGTGGTGAACCAGCCGACGGTGCGGCTGGTGTCGACGTCGGCGAAGAGTTCCTCACGGCCGTGGCCCTCGACGTCCACCAGGACCCGGTCGTGGCCGCTCCAGGCGCACAGCACCCGGCCGAGCGCGCCCAGCAGCACGTCGTTGGCGCGGGTGCGGTAGGTCTCGGGCAGGGTGCGCAGCAGCGCGGCGGTGTCCTCGGCGGTCAGCCGGACGGTGACCGCGCGGGCGGAGGCGTAGCTGTTCGCGCCCTCCCGGTCCGCGGGCAGGGCGTGGCCCGCCCCGGAGGTGGCGCCGCGCCAGTAGGCAGCCTCCTCGGCGAACCCTCCCTGGGCGGTGTACGCGGCGAGGCGCTGGGCCCACTGCCGCAGCGGCGAGGTCCTGGGCGGCAGCGCGGTGGCGCCGTGCCGCCCGTCCCGGCGGGCGCGGTAGGCGCGGTCGAGGTCGTCGAGGAGGACGCGCCAGGAGACGCCGTCGACGACCAGGTGGTGCACGGCGAGGTGCAGCACGGGCGCGCGGCCCGGGCCGCGGTCGTGGAGCACGGCGCGCAGCAGCGGGCCGCGGGTCAGGTCGAAGGGGCCGTGGTGCGGCCGGTCGGTGTCCGGCCCGCGGTGGCGGGCGAGGACGAGGCGGGGGGCGTGTTCCTCGATGCGCCACCGCACTCCGTGGCCGCCGTCGCCGTCGTCCCCGGGCAGGAACCGGGAGCGCAGGGCGTCGTGGTGGGCCGTCAGGTCGTTGAGGGCGTCCTCCAGGGCGGCCTCGTCGACGCCGTCGCCGACCTCCAGGGAGAGCGTCTGCGCGAAGTGGCCCGCCCGCTCGCCCGCCGTGTCGAACAGCCAGTGCTGGATCGGCGTCAGCGGCGCGGCCCCGGTGGCCTGCACGGCTCCGGCGGCCGGTTCGGCGGGGCGGTCCTTGGCGGCGGCGTCGGCGCACCGGGCGAGGGCGGCGACGGTCTGGTGGCGGTAGAGGTCCCGGGAGGTGAGGGCGAGGCCCGCCTGCCGTGCCTGGGCGACGACCTGGATGCTGAGGATCGAGTCGCCGCCGAGGGAGAAGAAGTTGTCGTCGGCGCCGACCCGCTCGACGCGCAGCACCTCGGCCCAGACGGCGGCGAGGGTCCGCTCGGTGGGCGTGCGGGGCGCCACGTGGGCCGCGGCGCGTCCGGTGGGGGCCGGGTCGGGCAGCCGGCCGCGGTCGAGCTTGCCGTTGGGGTTGAGCGGCAGGGCGTCGATCACCACGACGGCCGAGGGCACCATGTGGTCGGGCAGGGTGCCGGCGAGGGTCCTGCGGACGGTCTCCGAGTCGACCGTGACGCCCGGTACGGGGACGACGTAGCCGACGAGACGGCGGTGGCCGTCGCCGGCCGGTGCGGCGGCCGCGGCCTCGGCGACGCCGGGGCAGCCGCGCAGCGCCTCCTCGACTTCGCCGAGTTCGATGCGGAAGCCGCGCACCTTGACCTGGTCGTCGGTGCGGCCCAGATACTCGAGTTCGCCGTCGGCGGTGCGGCGCACCAGGTCACCGGTGCGGTACATGCGGTCGCCGGGGGCGCCGTACGGGTCGGCGACGAACCGGGCGGCGGTCAGTCCCGGGCGGCGCAGGTAGCCGCGGGCCAGTCCTTCGCCGCCGAGGTACAGCTCGCCCGGGGCGCCCGGCGGCTGGGGCCGCAGCAGGTGGTCGAGGACGTAGGCGCGGGTGCGGGCCACCGGCCTGCCGATCGGCGGCGCGTGCTCGGGCGCCTCGTCGCCCGCGAACCAGGCGGTGGCGTAGACGGTGGCCTCGGTGGGGCCGTAGAGGTTGGCGATCGCGCAGCCCGGCATCGTGCGGCGCAGGTCGTGGAGGGTCTGCGCGGGCAGCGCCTCCCCGGCGAGGACCACGGTGTCCGCGGTGACGGCGGGGCCGGTGACGGTGCCGGTGGCGGTGCCCGTCCCGGTGAGCATCCGTGACATCACCGACGGCACGCCGCTGATCAGCCCGGCGTGCCGCGGCCCGGGGGCGTCGGCGAGGGCGGGCAGGTCGGGGACGATCTCGACGGTGCCGCCGGCGACCAGGGGGCACAGCAGCTCGAACACCGAGACGTCGAAGTTGAGCGAGGTGGAGGCGATCACGTGGTCCAGCCGGCCGGCGAACCGCCGTGCGGCCCAGGTGGCCAGGCGGGCGACGCCGCGGTGGGTGACGACGACGCCCTTGGGGCGGCCGGTGGAGCCGGAGGTGTAGATGACGTAGGCGGGGCTCTCGGGGTCCAGCGGGTGGTCGAGGCCACCGGTTCCGGGAGCGTCGGCTTCGTCGGCCACGGCGGCGACGGCGGCGACGGCGTCGGCGTCGGCGGGAGCGCCGTGCGGTCCGGTCTCCGTGCCGCCGGCCAGGCAGTCCTCGATGATCAGCGGCTCGCAGCCCGGCGGCAGCGCGTGCACGGTGTCGCGGCTCGCCAGGACGAGCGCCGGGGCGGCGTCCGCGAGCATGAGGCGGACGCGTTCGGCCGGGTAGCCGGGGTCGACCGGCAGGTACGCGGCGCCGGTCCTCAGGACCGCCCACAGCGCGGGCACGAGATCCGCGGTGCGGGGCAGGCACAGGGCCACCAGCCGCTCCGGGCCGGCGCCGAGGGCGGTGAGCCGCCGGGCGAGCAGGCGGGCGCGGCGGTCGGTCTCGGCGTAGTCCAGGCCGACGTCGCCGCAGACGACGGCGGTGCGGTCGGGGGTGCGGGCGGCCTGCGCTGCGAAGAGCGCGGGCAGCGTCGCGCCGTCGTCCTCCCCCTCCTCCTCGGCGCCGGCGTCGGGTCCGGTGCCGTCCCGCAGCAGGGCGGCGTGCTCGTCCTCGGTGAGCAGCGGCAGCTGGGCCAGCGTCCGGTGGGGCGCGTCGGCCATGCCTTCGAGGAGGCGGTGCAGGTGGCGGCCGAACCGGGCGGCGGTGGCCGCGTCGAACAGGCCGGTGTTGTACTCGACGGTCAGCTCGCAGCCGCCGTCGGCGGTGGGGGTGAACTCCAGCACCAGGTCGAAGCGGGCGGCGGGCCGGGGCAGCGGGTGCTCCTCGACGCGCAGGCCGGCGACCCGCGGCGGGAACGCGAGCGGGGTCTGCTGGACGACGAGGACCTGGACGAGGGGCGTCCGGCCGGGGTCGCGGGGCGGGGCGATCTCCTCGACCACCCGGTCGAAGGGCGCCCCGGCGTGCGCGAAGGCGTCCAGCACCGTCGACCGCACGGACTCCAGGAACCGGTTGACGGTGAGGGTGTCGTCCACCTGGGTGCGCAGGACGACGGTGTTGGCGAAGAAGCCGGTGGTCTCCTCCACGTCCCGCCGGCCGCGCCCGTCGGTGACGGTCCCGAACGCGACGTCACGCTGCCCGGAGTAGCGGGAGAACAGCACGGCGGCCGCCCCGGCGAGCATCGTGAACAGGGTGGCTCCCCGGTGTCCGGCCGACCGCCGGACGCGGTCGACCAGGTCGGCGGGGAGGCGGTGGCGGTGCGCGGCGCCCTCGGTGGTGCGGACGGCCGGGCGGGGCCGGTCCGTCGGCAGGTCCAGGTTCTGGACCCCGGCCAGTGCGCGCCTCCAGTGGGCCAGGTCGTGCGCGAGGTCGCCGGAGGGTGCCTCGGCCGCCTCCCGTTCGTGCTCCCACACCGCGTAGTCCGGGTACTGGACCCCGGGTTCGGGGAGCCCGTCGGGCCCGCCGTCCGCCTGCGCCCGGTACAGCGCGGTCAGTTCGCGGACCAGCACGCCGACCGACCAGCCGTCGGTGACGATGTGGTGCTGGGCGAGCAGCAGCACGTGGTCGGTGTCGTGGCGGCGCACCAGCAGGACCCGGGTGAGCGGGCCCGCCGTCAGGTCGAACGGCCGGCGCAGTTCCTCGGTGAGCAGGCGCTCGGTCTCCGCCTCGTGCCGCTCGGCGGGCAGGGTGCCGATGTCGGCGGTGCGCAGGGGCAGTTCGGCCTCGGGCGCGACGCGCTGGGCGCCGTGGCCGTCGATGGTCGTGAAGGTGGTCCGCAGGGAGTCGTGGCGTGCCGTGAGGTGCCGCAGGGCACGGTGCAGCGCACCCGTGTCCAGCGGGCCGCGCAGCCGCAGGGCGACACCGGTGTTGTACTCGGCGCCGTCCGTGTCGAGCTCGTGGAGGAACCACAGGCGGCGCTGGGCGCTGGACACCGGCAGCGGCCGGTCGCGCGGGGCCCGCGCGATGGGCTCGGGCGGTGCGGTGGCCGACGGGGCGTCGAGCAGCGGGGCGAGCCGGGCGACGGTACGGGCGGTGAACACGTCCCGCACGGAGAGCTTCATGCCGAGCTCCTCGCGGATGCGCGAGAGGGTGCGCGCGGCGAGGACCGAGTCGCCGCCCAGGTCGAAGAAGTCGTCCTCGACGCCGACGGTGTCCAGGGTGAGCACCTCGGCCCAGACGGCGGCCAGCGCGCGCTCGGCGGGCGTGCGGGGCGGCACGTGGCCCGCGGCGGCGGGGGCGGCGGGGGCGGGCAGGGCCCGGTGGTCGACCTTGTTCTGCGGGGTGAGCGGCAGGGCGTCCAGGACGACGAGGGCGGAGGGCACCAGGTGGGCGGGCAGCGAGGCGCCGAGCGCCGCGCGCAACGCGTCGGGCTGCGGCGGCCGTTGCGGGTCGGCGGGGGTGACGTACCCGACCAGCCGCCGCCGGCCCGGCTCGTCCTCGCGGGCCACCACCACGGCCTCGCGCACGGCGGTGTCCCGCAGCAGCGCCGCCTCGACCTCGCCTGGTTCGATGCGGAAGCCCCGGATCTTGACCTGCCGGTCGGCGCGGCCGAGGAACTCCAGGTCGCCCTCGGCGCGCCACCGGGCGCGGTCGCCGGTGCGGTAGAGGCGGGAGCCCGGCGGCCCGAACGGGTCGGCGACGAAGCGGGCGGCGGTCGGTCCGGGGCGGCCCAGGTAGCCGCGGGCCACCCCGTCCCCGCCGACGTACAGCTCGCCGTCCGCGCCGGGCGCCACCTCGCGCATCGCCCCGTCCAGCACGTGCGCGCGGACGCCGGGCAGGGGCGCGCCGATGGGCGGAGCGCCGGAGCCGGCGGTGAGCGGGCCCGTCCAGGTGGAGACGATGGTCGCCTCGGTGGGCCCGTAGGAGTTGATCATCCTCCGGCCGGGCGCCCAGCGGTCGACCAGGGCGGCCGGGCATGCCTCCGCGCCGACGATCAGTGTCCGCAGGTGCGGCAGGCCGCCCGGCCCGGGGTCGGGCAGGGTGGCGAGCGCGGCGGGCGGTATCAGCGTGTGGCTGATGCGGAACTCGTCGAGGACGGCGGCGAGTTCGTCGCCCAGCCAGGGTCCGCCCGGGGGGACGACCAGCGTCGCCCCGCAGAGCAGCGAGATGAACAGCTCCAGCACGGAGGCGTCGAAGCTGGGCGAGGAGAACTGCAGGACCCGGTCGCCCGGCCCCACGGCGTACCGCTCGGCGGCGGCCGCGGCGAAGGCGCCGATCCCCCGGTGGGTGACCGTCACGCCCTTGGGGCGGCCGGTGGAGCCGGAGGTGTGGATGACGTAGGCGGCGTGGTCCGGTCCCACCCGGGCGGGGGCGGGCGGGGCCGGGGTGGCGGCCCCGGCCGGCGCGTCCATCACCCGGCGGACCTCCGCCAGGTCGTCGAGGACGACGGCGGGCCGGGCGTCGGCGAGCATCAGGGCCCGCCGCTCGGCCGGGTAGTCGGGGTCCACGGGCAGGAAGGCGGCGCCCGCGAGGGCGGTGGCCAGCTCCGCGGCGATCAGTTCCGGTGAGCGGGGCAGGACCACGGCGACCACGGCCTCGGGTCGGGCGCCACGCCGCCGGAGGTCCTCGGCGAGGCGTGCGGCCCGCTCCGCCAGGTCCCGGTAGCACCAGGTGCGCCGGCCGTCGGTCAGCGCGGGCGCGTCGGGGGTGCGCGCCGCCCACGCGGTGAACAGCTCGCCGAGCGGCGGGTACGGGGCACCCTGCGGCACAGGGGTGCGGCCGGGCTGCGGGAGGGGGGACGCCGGAGCGGGGGTGTCCTGCGGGTCCGTCATGGGGGCAGTCCTTCAGAAGCTCGGGGGCGCGGCTCACCGCGCGGGCGGGCCGGACCCGGGCAGGGTCGGGCACGCCTCGGCGGTGCGGCGGGTCCGCACGGGGAGGAGGTGCTGCGGGGAGGCGGTGGTGCTGCGGGAACGGCGGTGCTACGGGGACGGCGGTGCCGGCCCCGGTGGTCGGAACCGGGGGCGGCGTGGCCTGCGGGGGCCGCGAAGAGCGTCGGGGCGGTGGCGGGGCGGTGGCCGGGGACGGCGTCAGGCGGTGGGCGGGGTTCGGCACGGGCGGGCCGGAACGCGCGGCGCGGGGACCGCGGGCGCCGCGGTGCCGGGCCCGCTCCTCGGGGAGCGGGCCCGCACCGGTCCGTGGTCGGCGGCCGGAGCCGCGGTCACCGGTCCGCCCGGACCGGGTGGCCGGTCCGGGCGGCGTGGTGGGCGCGGGCGTACGGCGCGCGGAGGTCCCCCGACCCGTCGCGTGCCCGGCGGGCCGTGCGGCCGGAGATCTGCACCCGGTCGACGTCGCCGGTCACGGCGTCGCGGTGGAAGCGCCCGCCGGGCTCGCGGCGGCCGGTGGCGGGGTCGACGAGGTCGAACCGGAGGTCGGCGTAGCACACCAGCGGAAGCGGCGCGTCGCCGTCGACGGAGAGGACGGGGCGGCCGAAGTCGTCCATCCCTATCCGGTACTCGGTGGCGCCGTTGCGGTAGGCGCCCACGGCCTCCGGGAGCACCAGGGGGTGGCCGGTGGGGGCGGAGGGGGCCGGTCCGGCGGGCACCGTGAGGCCGGTGAGTCCGCCGAGGTCGGCGGCGAGGTCCCGCCACAGGGCGGTGGCGGAGGAGGCGTTGCCGGTGAGGGCGACGACGGTGCCGGTGCGGGCGTCGGCGCGCAGGTGGCAGGAGGTGCCCTGGGCGTTGCCGTCGTGGCCGCACCACCAGCCCTCGTCGCCGTGGAAGAGGGCGGCGCCGAGTCCCCAGGCGTCGGCGAGGGAGCCGGCGTCGCTGCCGGGGGCGGGCCGGCGCATCGACGCGGTGACCGCGTCCGGGAGGACGGCGGTGTCACCGTTCAGCGCCCTGCCGAGCGCGAGCAGGTCGAGGGCGCCGGCGAGCAGGGCCCCGGCCGGTGCCTCGGCGGGGGCGAGGTTCTGCGGCACGGGCAGCAACCGGCCGGAGGCGGTGTTGCGGGCGTGGCCGGAGGCGACGGGCCGGTCCGGCGCGGGACCGCCGAGGAAGGCGGGCCGGATGCCGAGCGGGTCGAGCAGCAGCGTCTGCAGGGCCTCCCGCCAGGTCATGCCGGTGACCTCTTCGATCAGCCGGCCGGCGGCCAGGTACCCGGCGTTGGAGTACGAGAAGCCGGTGCCGGGGGCGAACAGCAGGTCGCCCGGGGTGCATATCTCGGCGAGGACGCGGGCGGCGGTGCGGCCGGCGACGGCGTCGGAGCCGGGCCCGGACGGCAGGCCCGCCGTGTGGCTGAGCAGGTGACGGACGGTCACCTCCGGTAGGCGGCGCAGCTCCGGCAGCGTGGCGGCCGCGCTCTCGTCGAGGTCCAGGTCGCCGTCGTCGGCGAGCAGCAGGACGGCGGCGGCCGTGAAGAGCTTGGTGACGGAACCGACCGGGACGGCCGTGTCGGAGGTGAAGGGCGCGCCCGTGCCGGCGTCGGCGGTGCCGGTGTGCACGGTGATCGTGCGGCCGCCGGTGTGGACGGCGAGTTGGGCGCCGGGCACCCGGTGGGTGCGGGCGAGGTCGTCGAGGCGGCTCTGGAGCGTGCGGCGGTCCGGGGACGGCCGCCTCTCGACGACGATCCGGGTGGGGGGTATGGACTGCATGGAGCGGGACCTTCCTGGGGACTGCGGCTCGGGTGGAACTGCGGCTCAGGTGGTACGGCGGCTCGGGGAGCACGGCCGGGGGTGTCGGCCGGGCTCCGCGGTCGGGGACCGCGCTCGCGCGGGGACGTGCCGGCCGGCTCAGGGGGACGGTCCGGTCGGCACGGGGAACGCGGGACGCGGGGGCGCACGCGCTGCGCGGGCAGCGCGTGACGCCGTGGTACGGCTACCTGTGGGTGACCTCCACCGGCAGGTGGCGGACGCCGACGATGACGGCCGGATTCCGGTAGGCGACCTCGTCGTGGGACGCGACCGCCACCGTGCGGAACCGTTCGAGCAGCGACCGGGCGGCGATGCGCGCCTCGAGTCTGGCGAGGTGTGCGCCGAGACAGAAATGGATGCCGTGCCCGAAGGACAGGTGGGGGTTGGGGGTGCGGGAGATGTCGAAACCCTCCGGGTCGGCGAACCGGGCGGGGTCCCGGTTGGCGGCCCCCAGATGGGCCATGACCAGGGCGTCGGCCGGGATCTCGTGACCGCCGAGCACCACCGGGCGGGTGGTGCGCCGCCCCACCTCCGGGAACGGCGGGAGCAGGCGGAGCACTTCCTCGAGCGCGGGCGGAAGCAGCTCGGGGTCGGCGCGCAGCGCGTCCAGCAGGCCGGGACGCCGGTCGAAGGTCAGGACGGCGTTGCCGAGCAGCGCCGTGGTGGTGATGTGGCCGGCGATCAGCAGCAGGGCGACGAAGCCGACGATCTCCTGGTCGGCCAGGCGGTCGCCGTCGACCTCGGCGTGCAGCAGGCGGCTGGTGAGGTCGTCGCCGGGGGCGGCGCGCCGACGTCGTATGTGGTCCAGGACGTAACCGTTCATCTCCCGCACCGTGGGGGCGACGGCCTCCAGCGCCTGTTCCAGGTCGGCCATGTCCGGTGCCTCGCCGATCAGTTCACCGTCGAACATGACGCTCGCCCACTCGTGGAACAGCGGGTGGTCCTCGGCCGGGACACCGAGCAGTTCGGCGATGACGACGACGGGCAGCGGGTGGGCGAGGGCGTCGACCAGGTCGAAGCGGTCCCGGTCGGCCACGGCGTCCAGCAGCCGGGTGGTGACCTCCTCGATCCGCGGCGCGAGCCCCTGGACGACCCTCGGGGTGAAGGCCTGGCTCACGAGCGTCCGAAGCTGGCGGTGGCGCGGCGGGTCCATGCCGACGAAGTTGCCCTGCCGGAAGGCGTCGAAGTCCTCCTGTGCGGGGGCGATCGGGGACATGTCCGAGGAGTACGTGGCGTGGTCGGCGAGCACCGCCCCCACCCCCTGGTGGTCCACGACCTGCCACACGCCCTGCGCCTCGTCGCGCAGCACCGGCCCCTTCTCGTGCAGGGCGTTCCACCGCGCGGACAGCGTGTCGAACAGCGGGGGCTCCACCGTCCCGGCCACGCCGGACGGCGATGTGCCGGACGGTAAGGGCGCGTCGGACGGGCGACTGCTGCTGGTCACTTCTTCTCCCTCTGTGGGCACACGGCCATGGCGTGGCCACGGGTGGCGGCGGCCGGTGTGTGCGGCGGGACCGGGGGCGGACAGGCTTGACGCGAGCGCGACGGCCGGCGGAGGCGCTTCCGCCGGCGTCGGCCGGGCGTCACCGGTGCGGTGCGGCGGTCGGGGGGCCCGAATGTCGCGCCGTCCGACCGGGCCCGCCCGCCGGCTGCCCGGGCGGGCGAACGCCTCGCGACGCCGGGGGACATGTCGTCCCGGTGCCGGGCCGGCTGGACCGCCGCGCGGAGCAGGCCGCCATCATCACTCCCCCAGAGGAATCCCGCCCGGTGCCGACGCGGGGCCGGTCGGGCCGCCGTGTACGAACCAGCCGAAACGTGAACGGTCTGTGGTCAGTACTTCCGAACACGGACAGAGCCTACGCACACATCCCGCGCATTCGCAGGCGGATCGACGATGTGGCGCAATTGCATTCATTCCTTCATATTTACAGATTGGTCGTACCGGCCGTTAACCCTGCGGCACACCGCCGTAACACTCCGCACCCTTCGAGGCCGGGCGCCCAGGTGCCCCTCCCCCGGGCCCACAAACGCCTCCCTGTCCACCACGGCCCGCGCGAAGCGTTTTTGGCGTGAGAACGACGTTGCGCGGCGCGAAGACGGCCGGGGACGGTCGTCTCCCGGCCGTCCCCGGTCGCCTCCCGGCCGTCTCCCGGCCGTCGCGGGGCGGGTGGCGGCTACCGGAGGGTGGTCAACTCGGCCACGGAGTCGAGCAGATGGGTGTGCGGGACGGCGGACAGCTGCTCCAGCGTGAACGACCCGGTGGCGACGCCGACCACGAAGCCGGCCCCGGCGTTGGTGCCCGCCCCCAGGTCGTTGGGGGTGTCCCCGGCGACCAGCGTGCGGCGGACGTCGGTGACGCCGGTGGCCTCCATGCACCGGAAGACCAGGTAGGGCGCGGGGCGGCTGGCGGGCACCCGGTCCGAGGTGACGACGGCGTCGACGGTGCGGGAGGGACCGTCACCGGCCCGCCAGCCGAGGCCGTCCAGGATCGAGGCGGCGATCTCGGCCGAGTAGCCGGTCTGGAGCGCCACCTTGACGCCCTGGGAGCGCAACTCCTCGAACATGGCGGTCACGCCCGGCAGCGGCCTGGGCGGGGTGGCCCGGTAGGCGGCGACCAACCGCTCCTGGAACCCGGCGAACGCGCGGTCCACCGAGGCCGGCGAGGCGTCCGCGCCCAGCCCTTCGAGCATGCCCCGGATCGCCTCCCGCTTGGAGGTGCCCTTCCAGCGGGCCAGCAGTTCCGCGGGCACGTGGCCGCCCACGGCGTCGCCGACGGTGGACCCGAGAACCCGGTAGACGAGCCCCTGTTCGTCGACCGTCGTACCGGCCATGTCGAGCGCGGCCAGGGCGAAGGGCGGGCGGGCGCCGGCGGCGGAAGCCGGTGCGGGCGCGGGCGTGGAGCCGGGGGGCGTCATGAGTTCTCCGCTTTCGTCTTCTTGATGATCTGCACGTCGGGGGAGGCGCCGGTGGTGCCGGGGCGGACGTTGTCGATGGTGAAGGTGATCCGGTCGGGGCGGTAACGGTCGTCGCCGTACTCGAGCGGCCGGCCGGCCGCGTCCGTCGCCCGGCGCCGTTCGCGCAGCAGGGGCGCGCCCCGCGGCACGCCGAGCAGTTCGGCGTCGGTCTCGTCGGCGGCGATCGCGTCCACGGTGTGCCGGGCCGAGTGGAGGTCCACGCCCTGGTCGGCGAGGGAGGCGTAGATCGAGTTCGCGTCCGGGTCGACGGCGAAGAGCAGGCGCCCCACCTCCAGGACGAAGGTGGCGCGTTCCAGCATCACGGGCTCGCCGTCCAGCGTCCGGACCCGCAGCACGTCGATGGCCGGGGCGCCCTCCGGGATGTCCAGCGCGGCCGCCGCGGCGGCGGACGCCCCGCGCCGGGTGATCTCCACGGTGCGCTGGCCGGGGACGCGGCCGATCTGCCGGGCCCAGGCGGTGAAGGAGAGCAGCGTCTCGAACGACTGCCCCACCGTGGTGTCCCGGACGACGGGCGGCCGCCCCTGCCCTCCGACGATCAGCCCTTCACGGCGCAGGGCGGACAGGGCGCTGCGGATGGTGCCGCGCGACGCGCCGAAGCGCTCGCACAGGCGGGCCTCCGAGGGCAACGAGGTGCCGGGGGGCCACTGGCCGCCGATGATCTGCCGGCGCAGCTCGTCGGCCACCCGGACATGGAGTGGGATGGTCACGAGCTGACTGTACAACTCACCGCACCGACCCAGGGGTGAGACAGGAAAGCACCGGCTGAACACCTCGGCACCAGGGAAAACACTGGGTTAACTTGTTCAGACAAGTCGCTGTGACGGCTTGACCGGGTGGACGCCGCGCGGTGAGAGTCCCGCTTGTGCATCACTCAACTCTCCCCCCTGGCCCTTCCGCTTCCGGCGGCCCGTACGACCTCGCCGTCGTCGGCGCGGGCATCGTCGGCCTCGCCCACGCCGTCGAGGCGCACGCCCGCGGACTGCGCGTGGCCGTGCTCGAACGCGACGAGCGGGCCGTCGGCGCCTCGGTCCGCAACTTCGGGCACGTCTGCGTCACGGCGCAGGAGGGCGTCGTCCTCGAACACGCCCTGGCGGCGCGCGAGTCCTGGCTGCGGCTGGGCGAGCGGGCCGGCTTCGAGGTCCTGCGGACCGGAACCGTGGTCGTCGCCCGCGACGAGGCCGAACTGGCCGTGCTCGAGGAGTTCGCCGCCGCCCGCGGGGCCGAGCAGGTCCGGCTGCTGACCCCGGCCGAGGTGCGGGACCGCTTTCCGCTCGCCACCGACGAGGTCGTGGGCGGCGCCCACCTGCCGCAGGACCTGCGCGTCGACCCGCGTGCCGCGGTGCCCGCCCTGGCGGCCTGGCTCGCCGAGGCCGGCGTGGACCTCCGCTTCGGCACCCATGTCGGCGGTGTCCGGACGGGGCTGGTCCACACCGCCCGGGGCGACCTGCGCGCCGAACGGATCGTGCACGCCACGGGCCACGACGTCGACCGCCTCTTCCCCGCCCTCGCCGAGGAGGCGGGGGTGCGCCGCTGCCGGCTGCACATGCTGGAGATCGCGCCGCCCGGGGGCGCGCGCGTCGAACCCGCCGTGCTCACCGGCACCTCGATGCTCCGCTACGGCGGCCTGGCCGCCATGCCCTCGGCCAAGGACGTCCGCACCCGCATCGAACGGGACTCCCCCGAACTGCTGGAGCACGTGGTGAACCTGATGCTCACCCAGCGCCCCGACGGGTCGATCGTGCTGGGCGACACCCACCACTACGCCCGCACCCATCAGCCCTTCGACGAGGAGGACGTCACCGCGGTCCTGCTCCGCGAGGGCGCACGGCTCCTGGGGGCCGCCGGCCCCGAGGACCTCGTCGTGCGCCGCCGGTGGCGCGGCGTGTACGCCGACTCGGCCGCCACCGACGTGCTGGAGGCCGAACCGTGCCCCGGCGTCCGGGTGGTCACGGTGACCTCCGGCATCGGCATGACCATCGGCCTCGGCCTCGCCCCGGCCGTGCTCGACCGCCTGCTCTGACAGTCCCGGCCCACCCGCCCGGGGCCGCGCAGCCCGCGCCACGCCCCGCAACGCCCTTTCCCCTCCCCAGGAGAACCCATGTTCCCCTCGCGTACCGTCGCCGCCGTGGTGGCCGCCACCGTCGTCGGCCTGTCCCTGACCGCCTGCGGCGGCTCCCCGTCGTCCGAGAAGGCCGCGGGCTCGGACGCCCGCTGCCCGAACGGCGAGATCCGCTTCGGCGTCGAGCCCTACGAGGACCCCGAGATCCTGATCCCGCTCTACGAGAAGATCGGCGCGTCCCTGGAGAAGCAGCTGGACTGCCCGGTCCAGGTCCAGATCGCCGACACCTACGTTGCCGAGATCCTCGCCATGAAGAACGGCGAACTCGACCTCGGCCAGTTCGGCCCGCTCGGCTACGTCTTCGCCCGGAAGCAGGCGGGCGCCGTCCCCATCGTCTCCTTCGCCGACGAGAGCGGTAAGCCGTCCTCGTACACGGGAGGCATCTGGGTGCGGAAGGGCTCGGCCGTGAAGTCCGTCGAGGACCTCACGGGGAAGTCCCTCGCCCTCTCCGAGCCCGGTTCCACCTCCGGCGACGCCGTCCCCCGCAAGGCGCTGATCGACGCGGGCGTGGAGAGCGACGTCGAGATCACCTACGCCGGCGGCCACACCGAGGCGCTGCTGGCCCTGACCAACGGCAAGGTCGACGCCGCGGAGATCAACTCCCAGACCGTCAAGTCCGCCGTCGCCGAGGGCACCTTCGACCCTGCCGCGTACGTGCGGATCTGGGAGTCGGAGCCCATCGTCAACGACCCGATCACGGTGAGCCCCAAGACCTCGCCCGAGTTCCAGGAGGCCGTCAGGAAGGCGCTGCTCGCCCTGCCCAAGGAGGACGTGGCCGCGCTCGGCGAGTACCTCGACTTCACCTCCCCCGAGCGCCCGCTCGTCGAGGTGACGGAGAAGGACTACCAGCCGGTCGTCGACCTCGCCGAGGCCCTGGACCTGTCGGAGGAGGACCTGTGACCGCCACCCCGGACACCGCCCCGGAGAGCCTGCTGCGGGTACGCGGCCTGGCCAAGGCGTACGGGACGCACACCGTCCTCGACGGGTTCGACCTCGACGTCGCCGCCGGGGAACTGGTCGGGCTGCTGGGCGCCAACGGCTCCGGCAAGTCCACGGCGCTGCGCTGCGTGGCCGGGCTGGTCGAGCCGAGCGCCGGCGGCATCACGGTCGCGGGCGGTGACGCCGGAGCCGGCCGCCCCTCCACCGACGTCGCCATGGTCTTCCAGAAGATCCACCTCGTGCCGCGCCGCACCGTGCTCGACAACGTGGCGGCGGGCGCGCTGGGCAGGCTGCCGCTCTCCCGCTCCTGGTCGCCCCGTGCCTTCCCCCGCGAGGTCCGCGAGCAGGCCATGGCCTGCCTGGAGCGCGTCGGCCTCGCCGACCGGCCGCACGAGCGGGCCGGCCGGCTCTCCGGCGGCCAGCAGCAGCGGGTGGCGATCGCCCGCGCCCTCTGCCAGGGGGCGCGGGTGCTCCTCGCCGACGAGCCGGTCTCCGCGCTGGACCCCGCCGCCGCGGAACAGGTGATGGCGCTGCTGCGCTCGCTCGCCGACGACGACGCCATGGCCGTCGCCGCGGTCCTCCACCAGCCGGACCTCGCCCGGCGGTGGTCCGACCGCGTGGTGGGCCTCCTCCAGGGCCGCATCCGCCTCGGCGGCCCGGCCGCCGAGGTCTCCGACGACGAGATCGCCGCCCTGTACGCACCCGACCGCGAGTACGCCCGGAGTTCCTGATGAGCACCTCCCCGACCCCCGGAGCCGCTCCGGTGAAGACGCCTCACCCCTCGCCCTCTTCCTCCCCCTCGCCCTCCCAATCGCCCTCGCCCGGTCCCGGGCACGCCCGGCTGCGCCGGATGCCGGTGCCTCCCGACCGGCGGCGGGTGACCGTGCTGCTGCTGGCCCTGCTCGTCGGCGTGCCCCTGGCGGCCGCCCATGTCGCGGCCTGGGAGGCCACCGAGTTCTCCCTCGGCGAGCTGGTCGCGGGCTGGCACGGCATGGCGGAGTTCGTCGGCGACGCGTTCCCGCCGGACCTGAGCGGCGCGACGCTGGCCAAGGGCTTCGAGGCCAGCATGGTCACCCTGGCGATCGGGCTGCTGGGCACCACGCTCTCCGTCCCGTTCTCCCTCGCCCTCGCCCTGCTGGGTGCGCGGCCCACCTCCCGGGTGGGGTTCGTCTACCAGGGCGCCCGGCTGGTCATGTCGTTCTTCCGGGCGGTGCCGGACATCGTCTTCGCCCTGGTCTTCGTCACCGCGGTGGGCCTCGGCCCGTTCGCCGGCGTGCTCGCGATCGTCTGCCACAACACGGGTGTGATGGCGAAGCTGTGGTCGGAGGCGATGGAGGAGACCGACCTGGGGCCGGTCGAGGCGCTGCGCACCGCGGGCGCCACCGGACCGCAGATCGCCGCGCACGCGGTACTGCCCTCGGTGGTCCCGCAGTTCGTCGGCCTCCTCCTCTACCGCCTCGACGTCAACGTCCGTTCCTCGCTCGTGCTGGGCCTGGTCGGGGCCGGCGGTGTCGGCTTCCTGATCAACCAGTCGATCGCGCTGTTCCGCTTCGACGAGATGCTGACGTACGTGCTGATGATCCTGGTCCTGATCGTCGCCGTGGACGTCCTCAGCACGGTGGTCCGCCGCCGCATCAGCCGCCCCTGACCACCCGGCCCGCGCCGGGCCGGACCCGCCCGGGTCGGCGCGGGCCGCTGTGTGGGAACGCGCGGCGCCCTTCGACGTGGTGGTCGGCGGCGACACCCCGCCGGACGCCGCCAGGGGCCGGGGATGTGGTCGGCCCGCTGCGCCGAGCGGGCCGATCCGGTGGGACGAACGGCAGCTCGCGTTCGGGCCCCGGCGTGGACCTCAAGGGCGGGCCCCGTCCCTCAACCGCCGCTCAGTGGAGAGCTCCACGCCGGGTCGTGCCGGGACCTCCACGCGAGGTGGTCCAGCAGGTGCTCCGCCGCGAGGCGGACGGTACCGTGCGGCGCCCCGACCGCGGTCAGGGCGGTGACGACCCTCGCCGACGCCGTCTCCCACCCGTCCGGGTCGGTGAGGAGCGGGTCGGACAGCAGCGGAAGCAGCAGCAGGAGACGGACGGCCGCGCCCTGGACGTCCGCGCCCTGGACGCCTTCGTCCGCGGGCGACGGGTTGTCCGCCGTCCGGGTCAGCTCGCGCCAGGTCAGCCCCGTGCCCGAGAAGTCGCCCTCCCACCGCGCGATCTGCTCGGCGGGCCCCCTGCCGGGGTGGGTGAGGAGGTAGTCGGTGCCGTGGTCGCCGTGCAGGTTGCGGTAGATCACCACGGCACCGGGGCCGACCGACGCCGGCACCCTGAACACCGGCCACCGCTCCGGGTCGAAGAGCACCTCGGACAGGGCGTCGGCATCGGCGCCGTCCTCGCCGAACCACTCCGGAACCGGCCGCTCGGCGCACCGCCCGTCGCCGCACAGCGCCATGAGGTAGGTGGACCAGAACCCCGGGCGGCCCGCCAACGCCTCGCCCGGCACCAGCGGCCCGCCGTCGTATCCCGTGATCAGCACCCCCGGATCCTGTCAGACCCGGGCCCGTCGGCCCTCAACGCCCCCGCGGGACCAGCGTTCCGGTGAGGTGGTCGTGTGCGACGTGGGCGTGCAGGCGGACGCCGGTGACGAGGGTGTCGTCGTCGGCGTAGAAGCGCGGGTTGTGGTTCGGCACGAGGCCCCGGCCGCCGGGCACGGGGACGGGGTTGCCCTGCTCGTCGAGGGTGGCGTCCTGGACGCCGAGCATGACGTAGAGGCCGCCGTAGCGGTTGACGAACTCGGAGACGTCGTCGTAGCCGAGGGTCGGTGAGGACTCGACGACCCGGTCGCCGCCGACGACACGGCGGAAGGTCGGCAGTGCCGCCGTCACCCACTCGGCCCGGTGGTGGACCGCGGGGACGTCCTGGAGGTGGTCGACGGTGGCGGTGCAGCCGTAGGCGGCCGCGGTGTGCTCGGCCAGGGTCGTCAGCCGCCCCTGCAACTCGCGCATGTCCGTCTCCCGCGCACACCGGATGGTGCCCCACAGGACGACCCTCTCACCGATGATGTTGAAGCGGCCGACGTCCTCGACGTGGCCGATGGTGACCGTGAACGGGTCGAAGGCGGGCAACTGCCGGTAGAGCTGGCCGATGCCGGTGATCAGTGCCCCGGCGGCGGGCATCGGGTCGATGCCCATCCACGGCGTGGAGCCGTGGACCTGTTCGCCGGTGACGGTGACCTTGATCAGGCACGAGGCGCCGTACTGGTTGCCGGTCCGGCAGCCGACGTACCCCTTCGGGTAGGGCGTCACGTGCATGCCGAAGGCCATCGTGGGCGTGGGGTCGGCGAGGGCGCCCTGCGCGACCATCTCCCGTGCGCCGCCCCTCTCGGTGACGGGTGGCCCCTCCTCGGCGGGCTGGAAGACGAACAGCACCGTGCCGGGCAGGTCGTCGCGGACACCGGCCAGGACGTCGGCGGCGCCCATCAGCATCGCGGTGTGGCAGTCGTGGCCACAGGCGTGGGAGACGGGGAACGGGCCGCCCGGGTAGTCCTCGTCGACGGCCTCGGAGGCGAAGGCGACCCCGGACCGGTCCTCCACGGGCAGGGCGTCGATGTCCCCGCGCAGGGCGATGACGCGCTCGCCCGGCCTGCCGCCGCGCAGGACGCCGACCACCCCGTGACCGGCGACCCCGGTGCGGACCTCGTCGAGCCCCAGGGAGCGGAGGTGCTCGGCGACGTACCGGGCGGTGCGGACCTCCCGGTTGGACAGTTCGGGGTGCCGGTGCAGGTGGTGGCGCCAGGCGACCACCCGGTCGGCCACCTCTGCGGCTCGCCGGTCCAGCTCGGTGTGCAGCGCGGTCTCACCCAAGGCGTGCTCCGTTCGCGGCCGTCGGACGGCGGTACGGCCCACTCTAGGAACGGGCAGCCCGTCCCGCCCGCGGGGAAGGACCACGCGGAGGGACCCGCGGGAACCCGAAGAGGGCTTCGGGGAACCGGGAGAATCCCGGGGGCACCCGCGGGGCACGAGTCGTGCCGCACCGGCCGCGTCACCCTTCCGGCCCCGCGCCAAGGGCCCGGCGCTCCTGCGACGCCCTCCCGCGTCCCTACACTCCGTACATGTCCCTCATGGCCGCCTTGTCGGAGTCGCTGTTCTCGACCGGGGTCGACACGGCGACGCGCTACCTGGATCTCGCGGGCGTCCTGGCCTGCGCGCTGCTGGGCGGGGCCGTGTCCCGCGCGCTGAACCTGGACGCCTTCGGCTTCCTGGTGGTCGGCACGGTCTCGGGCCTGGGCGGAGGCATCATCCGGGACGTGCTGCTCCAGCACGGCACCCCCGTCGCGCTGACCGACTACGCCTACGTGCCGACGGCCGCGGCGGGGGCCGTCATCGCCTTCCTGGTGAAGTTCAGCGAGGAGGGGTGGAACCGGCTGTTCATCGCGCTCGACGCGGCGGTCATCGGCTGCTGGGCGGTCGCGGGGGCCCAGAAGACCCTCGCCGCGGGGCTGGGCTGGCTGCCGGCCGTCCTCCTCGGCACCATCAGCGCGGTGGGCGGCGGGGCCATGCGCGACGTCATCCTCGGCCGCATCCCGGCCGTGTTCGGCGGCAACGGCCTGTACGCCACGGTGGCGGCGGCCTCCGCCGCGGTGATGACGTTCTGCTCCGTCGTGGAACAGCCCGGGGCCGGGATCGTCGGCGGGGTCGCGCTCGCACTGATCTTCCGCATGACGGCGGTACGGCGCGGCTGGAGTCTGCCGGACAGCCCGGAGTGGCAGCCGAGGTCCGCCCTCGCCTCCTACCTGCCCGCCCGGCGCACACCGCGGCGACCCCGACGCCGCCGCGGACGCGCCGAATGACGGCGTCACCGGAACGGAACACTGCGAGGACCCCCGTGCCCGACGAGGTGACCAAGGAACTGGTCGTCGCCCCGCGCGGCGAACTGGCCCACCGGAGCTACCCCGGTGGAGCCGACGCGCTCTCCGAGGTGACGGGCGCCGGGTTCTCCCTCGTGCTGCCCGAGGCCGCGCCGGGCGCCTGGTACGCCGTCGTACTGGACGCGGACGGCGTGGTCAGGGGGCGGTGGGAGGACCCGCGGGGGTCCGCAGGGGGGTGACCAGGGCGCGGTGGCGGGTCCGGGCGGCCCGGCGCTCACCCGCCTCGGCGTGCGCACCGCGGCTCTCGCTGCCCCGAGGCCGGCACCGGCGCCGCACGCGCGTGTCAGCCGGCCCGGAGGCCGACCGCGAGCGTCAGTTCGAGGACCCGCTGCGGCGAGGCCAGGTCCGGGAAGAGTTCCCGCAGTTGCGTCATCCGGTACCGGACCGTCTGGGGGTGGACGAACAGCGCCGCCGCCACCTCGTCCCGCCGGCCCTGGTGCAGCAACCACGCCCGCAGGGTCTCCTCCAGCCTCCGCGCGGTCGCGTCGGGCAGGGTCCGCAGCGGTGCGAGGGCTCGGGCGCGCAGGTCGCCGAAGGCGTCCACGTCGGCGCTGAGCACCAGTTCGGGCAGGTGGTCCTCGGTGTCGCGGATGTCGCAGGAGAGGGAGCGGGCGCGCACGGCCCGCGCGTAGGAGGCGGACGCGCGGGTCCACGGCCGGGCCGGGCCGACCACGGCGGCGCGGTCGGTCAGCTGCCGCAGGAGGTGGGGCCGGTCCGCGTCGGGGACGAGCAGCACGCCGGTGGCGTCCGGCAGGTCGTCGAGGACGAGGGTGCTCGGGTCGAGCGCGCGGTAGGCGGGGCGGGCCTGGCCGGCGGGCAGCAGGACCGCGGTCAGCGACACCGGAGGCTGCCATCCGGCCCGTTGGGCGGAGGTCAGCAGCACGTCCGGGCCGGCGCCGGCGAGGAGGTCGCGCGCCAGGTGTTCCAGGTGGCGCTCGTGCTCCCTGCCCCGCGCGGCCAGTTCGTCGGCGTGACCCGCGGCGCTCGCGGCGGAGAGCTCGTCGATGTAGGCGAACGTCAGCTCGGCGAACTTGGCGACGTCGGCGGCGGGCAGCCCCGCGGGCACGGCGCCCGCCGCGAGGCAGCGCCAGGCCACGCGGGCGCCGACGCGGTAGGCGCTGAGCAGGGCGTCCATCGACCGCCCGTCGCGCACCTCGCCGCGGCCCAGCTCGTAAGCCGCGTCCCCGCCGAGGCCGCCCGTGGCGTTGCCGCTCGCGAGGTCCAGGTAGTGTCCCAGGGCCGTGCGGACGGCCCGGCGGATGGTGGCGCCCATGTGGCCCGAGAGGGCGTTGGCGTAGGGGGGCACCTCGTCGATGATCGCCTGGACGACCTCGTCGGCGGTCGTCTTCAGCGCGGCCCGCAGCGCGGCGACCGTCGTCTCGTCCAGGGCCAATTCGCCGGCCCTCCGGATTGCATGGCTCACGCTTTTGTTCCCTGCGAACAATTCTGTCGATCAAATTTACGTCCTACGGTCAGGACTTTACGCCTGCGGCGCAGCAAGCTGGAGACATGACGAGTACAGCCCTGCGCAGCAGGGCGAGGAAACTGCTGGAAATGGTCACGACGCCGGTGCTGCCGTCGGACT
The DNA here is from genome assembly GCF_053592575.1 of Streptomyces sp. NPDC002640. Lineage (NCBI taxonomy): Bacteria > Bacillati > Actinomycetota > Actinomycetes > Kitasatosporales > Streptomycetaceae > Streptomyces > Streptomyces sp. NPDC002640. Next base: position 131,422 of record NZ_JBSFVZ010000010.1, read on the forward strand.
ATCTCGACCTGGTCAGCCCGCTGCGGGCGGGCACGGACCTGCGGGGGCGCATCGAGGCGGTGCGCCCCGAGACGGCCGACGCCGCGACCGTCGTGATCAGACCGGGACGCGGCTGGCGCGGCCACACCCCCGGGCAGTACGTGCGGGTCGGGGTCGACGTCGACGGGGTGCGCCTGTGGCGTGCCTACTCCGTCACCTCGCCGACGAGCCGCCGGGACGGCCGCATCACCATCACCGTGAAGGCGATCGCCGACGGCAAGGTCAGCAACCACCTGGTCCGCAGGGCGAAGCCGGGCACGCTGATCCAGCTCGACCAGGCGACCGGTGACTTCGTGCTGCCGCGGGCGAAGCCCGCCAAGGTGCTGTTCCTGACGGCCGGCAGCGGCATCACGCCCGTGATGGGCATGCTGCGCGACACCGCGTTCGACGACGTCGTCATGGTCCACTGCGCGCCCCGGCCGCAGGACGTGATCTTCCGCGACGAGCTGCACCGCCTGGCCGCGGACGGGAAGCTGCGCCTCACCGAGGTGCACACCGCCACGGACGGCGTGCTCGACATCGCCCGCCTCGGCGAGCTCGTGCCCGACTGGGCCGAGCGCGAGACCTGGGCCTGCGGGCCCGCCGGCCTGCTCGACGCCGCCGAGGAGCACTGGGGCGGGCACGGCGTCCAGGAGCGCCTGCACACCGAACGCTTCCGGCCCAGCATCGTCGTCGCCGGCGACGGCGGCGAGGTCACCTTCAGCACCACCGGCACGACCGTCGACGCGGACGGCGCCACGCCGCTGCTGGACGTCGGCGAGGAGGCGGGCGTGCTCATGCCCGCCGGGTGCCGTATGGGCATCTGCTTCGGCTGCGTCTCGCCCCTCAAGGCGGGCGCCGTCCGCGACCTGCGCACCGGCGAGATCACCGAGGCCGAGCCGGGCGTCCTCATCCAGACCTGTGTGTCCGCCGCCGCGGGCCCCTGTGACATCGAACGGTAGGAGCGCTTTGACCGCCATCGACCCCACCGCCCACCTGACCGCGGAGCAGATCGAGGAGCTCGGCCGCGAGCTGGACGCGATCCGCGACGCCGTGATCGCCGACCGCGGCGAGAAGGACGCGGCCTACATCCGCAAGGTCATCAAGGCGCAGCGCACGCTGGAGCTGGCCAGCCGGGGCGTGCTGCTGTTCTCGTTCTTCCCGCCCGCGTGGATCGTCGGCACCGCCGGTCTGTCCGTGGCGAAGATCATGGACAACATGGAGATCGGCCACAACGTCCTGCACGGCCAGTGGGACTGGATGCGGGACCCGAAGATCCACTCCACCACCTGGGACTGGGACCACGTCTCGCCGGCCGATCAGTGGAAGCACTCGCACAACGAGCTGCACCACCGGTACACCAACGTGATCGGCAAGGACAACGACCTCGGCTACGGCATCATGCGCGTCGACGAGGACCAGAAGTGGCACCCGTTCCACCTCGGCCAGCCGCTGTGGAACTTCATCAACGCCTGCTTCTTCGAGTACGGCATCGCGGCGTACGACTTGGAGCTCGGCAAGAACCTGCACAAGCGCCGCCGCAAGGACCCGGAGTTCCGCGAGCGGGCCAGGGCGGTGGGCCGCAAGATCCGCAAGCAGGTGCTCAAGGACTACGTGATCCACCCGCTGCTGTCGGGCCCGTCGTTCCTCACCACGCTCGCCGCCACGTTCACCGCGAACATCGTCCGCAACCTCTGGTCCCACTCGGTGATCATGTGCGGGCACTTCCCGGAGGGCGTGCAGGTCTTCGAGCGCCGGTCGATCAAGGGCGAGACGCGCGGCCAGTGGTACCTGCGCCAGATGATGGGCTCGGCGAACATCAGCGGCAGCAAGGCCATGCACTTCATGACCGGCAACCTGTCGCACCAGATCGAGCACCACCTCTTCCCGGACCTGCCGAGCAACCGGTACGCCGAGGTCTCGGTGCAGGTGCGCGCGCTGTTCGAGAAGTACGAACTGGAGTACGTCACCGGGCCGCTGCCCAAGCAGGTGTTCTCCGCCTGGCGCAAGGTCGTCCGGCTCTCGCTGCCGAACAAGAAGCCCAAGGCCGGCACGCCGGACCGCGAGCGCGAGCGGGAGCTCGTCGCGGCCTGATCCCGCGACCGGCGGCACCACGACGGTGAGGGCGGGCCCCCGGCCCGCCCTCGGCCGGTCCCGGTCCCGGCCCCGGTCCCGGTCCCGGACCGCCCTCACTCCTCCGGCCGTGCGGCCTGGAGCCGACGCTGCTCCTCGTCGTCCGCCGCCGTGGCGTCACGGTGGACATCGGCGAAGGTGCGCAGGACGTCGAGGAGTTCGTCGCGTGCCGCGAGTCCTTGACGCCCGGGCCGGGAGAGCGCTTCGCGGAGCGCGCCGTGCACGGCGTCGCGGACCTGCTGCCAGGGCCTGGTGACGGGGCGGGCTTCCTCCGGATCGGGCCCGGTGCCGCTGGTCCTCGGCGGGCCCGCGTCGAAGGCCACGACGTCCAGCTCCGTGCCCGCCTCGGGAGGTGCGTCCGTGGCCGGGCCCCTGCGCTCGCAGTCCATCTCGGCGAGACAGCGGTCGATGTCGGCCCAGGCCGGCGGGGGGAGCGGCGGTCCCTTGTGGTCACGCGGCCACGGCACCCCCTCGGGGAGCACGGGGATCCACATCCTCCGGCCGCCCCGTCCCAGCCTGACGTCGAGCGTCCAGGGCCGCCCGGGGACGAGCCAGGCCTTGCCCCAACGCCTCATGATCAAGGTCATCCGCGCGCCTTCCGACGATCTCTAGGTCAACTCGCCGCGAACCTGGTGCAGATAGCTGAACTGGTGCTCGTCGCGGGCCCGGACGAGCGGGCGGATCTCCCGGGTGGCGACGTTCAGGGCGTACCCGCCGACGGTGCCGAGGAGCCAGCCCAGGTCCGGCACCAGGAGGGCGCCGGCCGCCGCGGCACCGACGGCGACCGACACGGTCACGGAGCGCTGCACCCACGCCACGCGGCTGCCGCGGCAGGCGCCCTCGTAGTCGGCCACCGCCCGGGACAGCTCCGCGCGTACCTGGGCGAAGACGTCCGCGGGATGGTCGTAGTCCTGGCGCAGTTCGCCCAGCAGCCGGTGCAGGGCCCGCATCAGCCGACGGCGTTCGTCGTCGTGCCTCTCGCGGAAGGCGAGAACGTCGGAGGTGGGGGTTCCCGGCGCGGGCACGGGCAGCAGCCGTCCGAGCTCCGCCTCCCACGCGAGGGAGGTCCGGTGAGAGGTCGGCCGCAGGCTGTCGCGGAACGCGTCCCGGCTGTCCGTGTACGGGAACAAGGAGATCTCGGGGTTGTCGGCCAGCTCGCGCGCCAGCACCCCGATGATCAGCGTCTGCACCTCCTGCGGGACCAGCAGGCTCTCCATCGCGGGCATGCGGCCGCGTCTCGCCAGTCCCAGCCGCAGCAGCAGGTCTTCGAGCCAGTAGCACAGCTTCGACGTGTAGATGACGGCGTCGAACTGCTCGGGGCGCGGTCTCGTCGGCCGGTCCGCCATGCGCAGCAGTTCCTGGGCCAGGAGCGCCGAGGTGTCCGCCCCGGGCGGGGCGTCGTCCGGTTGGGTGGGACGGGGCAGCATGTCCAGCGTGGTGTCCGCGAAGGCCAGCGGCTCGTACAGGCCGCGGTCCTCCAGCTGCCTCAACTCGCGGCCGACCACCGCCCCGTAGACGCGCGGATCGCGCGGCACGACCGAGGCCAGGCCGTCCCAGTAGAGCAACGCCTGATGCACGATCTCCGTGGGCGGATTGACGTTCGGGTAGTACAACAGCAGGCCCATGGCACCCCCTTGTCGTCGCTCCGGGCGGACGGAGACAACACCGTGCCGCCAGTATGGCCGAGGCGCCGCGCCCGTACTCCCCACTCCAATGAGCCTGCACGCGCCCACGGCGCCCCACCGGAAATTGCCGGGAGGCGGGCGGCCGGGCGCTGCTACGGTCGGGCCCCATGAGCTGGCTCCCCGACGACTTCGTCCACCCCGTCCTGGTACCGCTGCCGGGCGGTGCGCATCACCTGCGGCCGATCCGCGAGGCCGACACCCCGCTCGACTACCCGGCGGTGATGGGTTCGCGCGAGCGGCTGTGGGCCATCTTCGGCCCGGCCTGGGGCTGGCCCGCGGCCACCATGACCTACGAGGCCGACCAGGCGGACCTGCTGCGGCACGAGCGGGAGATCGCCGCCCATCAGTCCTTCAACTACGCGCTGTTCGACGCGGCGGAGACCGCTCTGCTGGGCTGCGTCTACATCGACCCGCCGGAGAAGGCGGGCGCGGACGGCGAGATCTCCTGGTGGGTGGTGGACGAACTGGTGGGCGGCGAGCTGGAGCGGGAGCTCGACGCGCTGGTGCCGCGGTGGATCGCCGCCGACTGGCCGTTCGAGCGGCCGCGCTTCATCGGCCGCGACCTGTCCTGGCGTGACTGGCTCGCCCTGCCGGAACGTTCCGCCGCCGGCTGAACTTCCGCCGCCCGAGGGGCGGTCCGCCGCGGCGCGGTGCCTCGCGGAGGCGTGCCGTCGTCGGAGCGCCCTCGCCCGTGCCCACCGTTCCCTCGGAGATCACGTCCCGAGGATGCCGGCGCCGCCGCGACGGCGGTCCGCGGTGCGGACCGGTCGTCACATGCGCCGGGCGCCGTCCTTGATCGCCGCCCGGATGCGGGGGTAGGTGCCGCAGCGGCAGATGTTGCGGATGCCGTCGAGGTCGGCGTCGGTGACCTGGCGGCCCTCCTCCGCGACCCGGCGGACCAGGGCGACGGCGGCCATGATCTGGCCGGGCTGGCAGTAGCCGCACTGGGCCACGTCGTGGTCCAGCCAGGCCTCCTGCATGGGGTGGAGGTCCGCGGCCACCGTGTCCGCGAGGCCCTCGATGGTGGTGACCTCGTCGGTCGGGGCGAGGTCCCGCACGGGGACGGCGCACGGGTTGACGGCCCGGCCGTTGAGGTGGCTGGTGCACGCCTTGCAGACGTTGATGCCGCAGCCGTACTTGGGTCCGGTGACGCCCAGGACGTCGCGCAGGACCCACAACAGCCGTACGTCACCGGCCACGTCGACGGTGACCTGCTCGCCGTTGAGGCGGAACGTGTACTCGGGCACGGGGTGTCGGTCTCCTTCTCCGGCCGGTCCGGTCCCGGGGCCGGGTGCCGGGAGTTCATGGCGGGGGCAACTGGCGGCTCAACTGCGCTGCCGCACGGCCTGCTGGTCGGGCAGCGGGCTCAACGGACGTGCCGCAGGCCGTCGGTGGGCGATTCCGGGACGGGCGGAACGGTCGGCTTGGGCTCGAAGGACAGGGTGCCGTGGTTGATCGGGAAGGTGGTCGGCATGGAGCCCGTGGTGCGGCCGTAGGCGCAGGCGACGGCGGCCATGGAGGCGGCCACGCCGAGTTCGCCGGCGCCGCCGGGTTCGTCGGTGGTGGACGGCATGACGATGATCTGCAGCTCGGGCGGGGTGTTCCACTGCCGGGTGTAGAAGTAGTTGTCCCAGCTGGCCTCGAGGAAGTGGCCGTCGCGCAGGTGGAGGCTGGAGGTCAGGGTGAGGGCGATGCCGTCCATGACGCAGCCCATCATCTGGGCCTCCAGGCCGCGCGGGTTGACGGTGAGCCCCACGTCCACCGCGAGGACGGCCTTGGTGACGCGGGGGCCCGCGACGCCGTCGCGGATCGGCCGGTTCACGGTCTCGGGGCGGCAGTCGAGCTCCACCAGCACCGCGCTGTGCGCGTGGTACTCGTTGTGGAAGGCGATGCCCTGGGCGGTGCCGGGCGGCATGGTCCGCCCCCAGTCGCCGGCCTCGGCGACCTTGTCGAGGACCGCCCGGGCGCGGCGGTCCTCGAGGAAGTCGCGCCGGAAGGCGTAGGGGTCCTTGTCCATCCGGTCGGCCAGCTGGTCCACGATCAGCTCCCGGGCGCAGGTGACGTCCGGTGAGTAGACGTTGCGCATGCTGCCGGTGTTGAAGCTCTTGTCGGTCTCGGCGAGCAGCCGGCTGTTCACGCCGAACTCGTACGGCATCGACTGCGAGAGCTGGAAGAACGTCTCGGAGAAGCCGATGTCGCCCACCGGCAGGCGGGCGGCCAGGGAGGTGATGATCTCCCCCAGTCCGTGGCCCAGGTCGGTGGAGACGCTGGTGTGCCGCTGGCGGTAGCTGAGCACGGTGTCGCCGAGGTACGCGGCGCGGACCCGGGAGGTCGCCATGGGGTGGGTGCGTCCCTGGCGGGAGTCGTCGGCGCGGTGCCACATCAGCTTGACCGGCTTGCCGGTCCGCTGGGACACCTCGGCGGCCTCCAGCGCGGCGTCGAAGAAGAGCTTGCGCCCGAAGGAGCCGCCGCCCTCGGTGACGTGCACGTCGACGGCGTGCAGCGGCAGACCCAGCTTGGCGGCGATGGTCTGCCGGGCCACGATGGGCGACTTCAGGGACGCCCAGATCTCCGCCCGGCCGTCGCGTACGTCGGCCACCGCGCAGTTGGGTTCCAGCGCGCTGTTGCTGCGGAAGTGGAAGGTGAAGAAGCCCTCCACGTGCGGGGTCACCGGCGGGAGCCCGAGCGGTGGCTCGTGGGCCCGCAGTTGGCGCAGCACGGACTGGTCGGTCTTGCCCTCCGCGGTGCCGGGCCTCCAGGTCACGCGCAGGGCCCGTACGGCGTCGATGCACTGCCCGAAGGTCTCGGCACGGACCGCCACACCGGTGGAGATGTCCACGACGTCCGTCACGCCCGGCATGGCGCGGACCTCGGCGCGGTTGGCCACCGAGCCGACCTTGCCGTTGATGGTCGGCGGCCGGCAGACCATGGTCGGCAGGGCGCCCGGCACGTCGAGGTCCATGGCGAACTTCTTGCGGCCGGTGACCGCCGCGACCGCGTCGACCCGGCGGTGCGGCCGGCCGATGACGGTGAACTCGTCCGGCGTCTTGAGCTGGACGGAGACCCGCTCCGGGGTGACGCTCGCGGCCTTCGCCGAGAGTTCCCCGATGCCGAGACGGCGGCCGCCGGGTCCGGTGACGGTGCCTTCCCTCAGGGTGAGGGCGGCGACGTCGGTGCCGAACTCGGCCGCCGCGGCCCGCAGCAGCCGGGTGCGCGCGACGGCGGCCGCGACCCGGATCGGGGTGTAGGTGGAGATGGTGGTGTTGGAGCCGCCGGTGAGCTGGTTGAACAGCAACTCGGGCCGGGCGTCGGCCAGGGTGACCCGCACCCGGTCCAGCGGGACGTCCATCTCCTCGGCGATCAGCATGGCCGTCGAGGTGGTGATGCCCTGCCCGACCTCCGCCCGCGGCAGCGCGAACGAGACGGTGCCGTCCGGCTGGACCTCGACGGTGATCAGGCCGGAGGTGGGCAGGGCCGCCACGGTCATCTGATCGGAGCCGGACGCCCGGCGGACCGAGATCCTCGGCGTGGCCCGCAGGCTCTTCGGGGCGCACGGCTACACCTCGGTGTCCACCTCGGACATCGCGGCCGAGGCCGGCGTCGCCCGCGCGCTGATCAACCACTACTTCGGCAGCAAGCGGGGGCTGTACCTGGAGGTGGTGCGCCAGATGCTGCTGGTGCCGCCCTCGGTGGCCGAGCGCCTGCCGCCCACCACCGCGGAGGAGCGGCTGTCGATCTGCGTCGACCGGTGGCTGGAGGTCGTCGAGCGCAACCGCGAGATGTGGCTCTCCGCGATCGGGCTCGAAGCCCTCGGCAACGATCCGGAGATCGACCGGATCCGGCGGGAGGCGGACGAGATCGCGACCGACTACATCCTCGAGGCCGCGATGATGACGGACGTCACCGAGGGCCGGGAGAAGCTGCGCGCGATGATCCGCGCCAGCGGCGCCATGCTCAAGGCGGCCTCCCGCGAGTGGCTGGTCCGCGGCGCCCTGAGCCGTGGCGACCTCCACGTCATCCTGACGCGCACCGTGCTGCACCTGCTGCACACGGTGCACCCCGCTCTCCGCGACGACGGCTGAGGCGCCGGGCGCCCCTGGTCGGCGGGGCGCGGCGGGGCGGTCGCCCCGCGCGGCCGGCCTGCGCGGAGGGACGGGGTGAAGCCCGGGGCGACTGGTCGGGGCGTGAGCGGGCAGGCGGGTGACGCACGCGGGTCGAAGGCGACACGCGGCGCGTTTCCGGCACTACCGTCCCTACCTCAGGAGTTCCGCGTGATGATTGTCGGCGTGATAGCCACCTGTGTCGTCCTGGCCGTGCTCGCCTTCCTGCTCCCCCGGCTGTCCCGGCACCCGCAGAACGGCGCGCAGCGCGCGCTGGGAGCGGGTTCGCGCACCGGGTCCAAGGCACCCGGCCCGCTGGGGCGCCTGCTCAGCAAGCCCTTCAGCTCCAGTTCGCGTGCCGTGGGACGCAGCGGCTCCGCCGGGCGGCGGGCGCGCCGGCGCCTGCCGTTCTGACCGTTCCGACCACCGGGAGAGCACGAAGTGGACGAGCCCGAGGACGAACTTCTCGACGGCCTGACCGTGAACGAGCAACGGCCGGAGAAGCCGATCCTGCTCAACGCCGACGGCAGCCCCATCAAGACCTGGCAGGAGAACCACCCCTACGACAAGAAGGTGCGCAGGGCCGAGTACGAGCGGCAGAAGCGGGCCCTGCAGATCGAGCTGCTGAAGATGCAGCGGTGGGTGAAGGAGACCGGCCAGCGGATCGTCGTGGTCTGCGAGGGCCGGGACGCGGCCGGCAAGGGTGGCACCATCCAGCGGTTCACCGAGCGGCTGAACCCGCGTGGCGCCCGCGTGGTGGCCCTGGAGAAGCCCACCGAGAGGGAGGCGGGCCAGTGGTACTTCCAGCGGTACGTGTCCCACCTGCCCGCCCGCGGCGAGATCGTCTTCTTCGACCGCTCCTGGTACAACCGGGCGGGCGTCGAGCGGGTCATGGGTTTCTGCACGGAGGAGGAGTACGAGCGGTTCCTGCGGCAGGCTCCGCTGTTCGAGCAGATGCTCACCGACGACGGCATCCTGCTGGTGAAGTTCTGGTTCTCCGTCTCCCGGGCCGAGCAGCGGACCCGTTTCGCCATCCGGCAGGTCGACCCGGTCCGCCGCTGGAAGCTGTCGCCGACGGACCTGGACTCGCTGGACCGCTGGGACGAGTACACGACGGCGAAGGTCGAGATGTTCCGCGCCACGGACACGCCGCACGCCCCGTGGACGGTGGTGAAGAACAACGACAAGCGGCGCGGCCGGCTGGAGGCGATGCGCAGCCTGCTCTACCGCTGTGACTACCCGACCAAGGACCACGAGGTCGTGGGCACGCCGGACCTGCTGATCGTCGGCCCGGCCGACACCCTGCTGGAGCCGGGCGAGGAACCCGCCGACCTCTCCCCCACTCCGCTCGCGGGCGACCACCACGGTCCGGGGATCCATCCCGGCCGCGAGGACGAGGCCTGACGGAGGGCGTTGCTTCGGCAACTCCGTGCGACGACGGCGCCCCGGGCCTGTGAGGGCAGGCACGGGGCGTGCGTCACGTACGAGGCGGGTTCGAGGGCGCCAGCGGGCGATCGACCGCTCTGAACAGCAGTGATGCGCCTCTGCGGGGAACCGACGGCGGTGATCTACGAAGCGGCTTCGTAGATCACACCTTTGCTTTGCGATTTCGCCGTGGCTAAGAATTGCACTCGTCGCTCAGCAAGCCGCGTCTTCCGACCGCGGCACCCCCGTGCCAATGAGGGCACCCCCCCTGGTCCGCAGCGAGCGGACACCGACCGAGGAGCGACTCCCGCGCCAAGTCGAAGAGGTGCCCCATGCGTAACTTCACCTTCACCGCCCCCAGCACCACCAAGATCCAGAAGATGGGCGTCGCCGGCGGTTTCGCCGCGTTCGCCGCGGCCACCACGTTCGGTCTCGCCACGACCGCGGGCCAGCAGCCGGCCCAGGCCGCCGAGCCCGCGTCCACGGCCGTCGCCACCACCGCCACCGCGCTGTCCGCCGCCACGGACAAGGCCGTCGTCGAGCGGGCCGGCCAGGCCGTGAGCCGCTCCGCCGACCGGGTCGCGGTCCAGGAGGTGGCCTTCAAGAAGTCGGCGGCGCCCGTGAAGGCCGAGAAGCCGGTGAAGGCCGAGAAGCCGGTGAAGGCCGAGAAGCCGGTTAAGGCCGAGAAGCCGGTTAAGGCCGAGAAGACCGTGAAGAAGGTCTACCCGAACAACCTGGACGGCTGGATCCGTGAGTCGCTCGACATCATGGCGGAGAAGGGCATCCCGGGCACCTACCACGGGCTGCACAAGAACATCATCCGTGAGTCCTCCGGCAACCCGAAGGCCATCAACGACTGGGACATCAACGCCATCAACGGCATCCCGTCCAAGGGCCTGCTGCAGGTGATCCCGCCGACGTTCGAGGCCTACCACGTCGAGGGCACCCCCCACGACATCTGGAACCCGGTCTCCAACATCACCGCCGCCGCCAACTACGCGGCCGACAAGTACGGCACCATCGACAACGTCAACAGCGCGTACTGAGCGGACCCGGACACCGCAGGGCGGCGCCCCCACCAGGGGGCGCCGCCCTTCGTTCTCTCCACCGTGAGCCGGGAGGGCTCAGGGCAGGGTCCATTTCTGGTTGGCGTTGGCGTGGCAGGTCCACAGGTGGACCGCCGTGCCGTCGTTCCAGGTGCCGCCGGAGGCGTCGAGGCACTTGCCCGAGGACGGGTTGCGGACCGTGCCGTCGGCCTGCGCGTTCCACACCTGCGCAGCCGTGCCGTTGCAGGTCCACAGCTGGATCCTCGTCCCGTCGGCGCTGCCGCCGCCGGAGACGTCCAGGCACTTGCCCAGCGCCCGCAGCGTCCCGTCACCGGGCACCGTCCACCGCTGCGCCGCCGTGCCGTTGCACGTCCAGATCTGCACCTTCGTGCCGTCCGCCGTCTGCGCGCCGTCGACGTCCAGGCACTTGCCGTTGACGCCCTTCACCTCACCCGAGCGGGGGCCGGGCTGCTGGCCTCCGCCGCCGTGCTTGACGCGGATGTTGCGGAAGGACACGTCGTCGCCGGCTCCGTGGTTCTGGATGCCGATGTGCCCCTGCCGCAGGCTCCGCGCCGGGTCGGTGTTGGTGAAGTCGTTGATCTTCCGGCCGTTGAGGAAGATCTCCAGGCGCTCGCCCGTCACCCGCAGTTCGTAGGTGTTCCACTCCCCCGGCGGGTTGAGCGCGGCGTCCCGTGCGGCGATGTCCGCCGAGCGGAAGCCGTAGACGGAGCCGGTGGTGCGGTCGGCGGCGTCGGTGGCGTCGATCTGGATCTCATACCCGTTGTTCACCGCCGTCCAGGGGTCGTCGGAGGCGGGGAAGCCCAGGAAGACGCCGGAGTTGTCGTCGCCGGCCATCCGCCAGTCCAGCTTGACGGAGTAGTCGCCGGTGAACTCCTGGGCGGAGTACCAGTAGAGGCCCATCCCGCCGGTGGAGGTGAGCGTGCCGTCCGCGAGGGTGAACGCGCCGGGTCCGGCCTGGCGCCAGCCGGTGGTGGAGGAGCCGTCGAACAGAGACGTGTAGCCCGTCTCCGGCCGGCAGTCGGCGTCGGTCATCCCGGCGGCCCAGCGGATGCCTCCGAGGACGTGCCTGCGGAACGAGGCCTCCGAGTAGGACTCGTCGGTGTGGCCGCCACCGGTGTAGAAGGCCCGGCCGCCCTGGTAGTCCTTGCACCAGGCGATCGGGTGGTCGCCGGACATGTTGCCGCCCGAGTAGCTGGACTCGTCGAGGGAGGCCAGGACGCGGGCGGTGGTGCGCGGGTTGGTGCGGTAGTTGTACCACTCGTCGGTGCGCTGCCAGGTGCCGCCCAGATGGGCGGTGGCGTCGTGGGCGCGGTCCTCCACCTCGACGGTGGCGGACTGGATCGCCGGGTGCGAGTGGAAGAGCGCGCCGGCCAGGCCCTCGTAGAACGGCCAGTCGTACTCGGTGTCGGCCGCGGCGTGGACACCGACGTATCCGCCGCCGCCCCGGATGTACTGCTCGAAGGCCGTCTGCTGGGTGGCGTTCAGCACGTCACCCGTGGTCGACAGGAAGACGACGGCCTTGTACTGGGCGAGGTTGCCGGCGGTGAAGGCCTGCGGGTCCTCGGTGGCGTCCACGGTGAAGTTGTTGGCGGCGCCGAGTGCCCGCAGGGCGGCGATGCCGTCGTCGATCGAGGAGTGGCGGAAGCCCGCCGTCCTGGAGAAGACCAGGACCTCGTACGCGGGGTCGGCGGCGGCGGCGCGCGCGGGCGCGGCGCCGGACCGCGGCACCGGGGCGTCGGACCGCGGCACCGCGGCGGAACGGTCCTCCTCCGCCGGCAGTGCGGCGGCCTGGGGCATCAGGGAGAGCACGGCGGCCGTGAACAGGCCGAGGACCGCCTTGGTGGTGTGACGCATGATCGGTTCCTCCCTTCGAGGGCAGGACGTGGGCTCAGGGCAGGGTCCATTTCTGGTTGGCGTTGGCGTGGCAGGTCCACAGGTGGACCGCCGTGCCGTCGTTCCAGGTGCCGCCGGAGGCGTCGAGGCACTTGCCCGAGGACGGGTTGCGGACCGTGCCGTCGGCCTGCGCGTTCCACACCTGCGCGCCGGTGCCGTTGCAGGTCCACAGCTGGATCTTCGTGCCGTCGGCGGTGCCGCCGCCGGAGACGTCCAGGCACTTGCCCAGCGCCCGCAGCGTCCCGTCACCGGGCACCGTCCACCGCTGCGCCGCCGTGCCGTTGCACGTCCAGATCTGCACCTTCGTGCCGTCCGCCGTCTGCGCGCCGTCGACGTCCAGGCACTTGCCGTTGACGCCCTTCACCTCACCCGAGCGGGACGGGGTCCCGGAGGTGGTGAAGGAGAAGTCGTCCACGTCGAACAGGGAGCCGCTGCCGCCCTTGAAGACGAGGTGGAGCGTGGTCGAGCCGGCGGGCTGGCCGCTCAGGTTGGCCGTGACGTCCTGGAAGGTCTCCCAGCCGCCGGTCACCGGCACGGTGGCGGTGCCGAGCAGGGTGCCCGTCGGGGATCCGGCCCGCACCTCGATGGTGCCGCCGACGCCCGCGGAGGAGACGCGTGCGGTGAACCGGGTGGCGTTGCCGAGGGCGTAGGGCTTGAACGAGATCCAGTCGCCGTTCTCGATGTGGCCGACGGTCCTGCCCCCGTGGGCGGGGGTGTGGGTGACGACCTGGACTCCCGCGGAGCCGGAGTAGTGCTCGGCCTGCCGGTGGGAGGGCTGGGTGATGTGCTGGTCGTGGGTGGTCAGCGCGGGCTGGCCGCCGGCCCCCTTGTCCGTGTACTCGGCGTCGACGACTCCGAAGATGTTGGCGTTGGGGTCGTGTTCGCCGTCGGCGAGGGTCTGGAGCCTGCCTTCGCAGCCCGTGGTCGAGGTCTGCGGGTGGCCGTGGCTGTCGTGCCCGACGATGAAGGTGACCTTCACCTTGGAGCAGTCGATCGTGCCGTCCTCGGGATCGGTCACCGTCACCTTGAAGGGGATGGCGTCGCCGAAGTCGTGGATGCTGCCGTCCAGGGGCAGGTCGAGCGTGACCTTGGGCGCCGTGTTGCCCACCGTGACCTGCACGGACGCCGTCGCCGACTTGCCGGTCGCGTCCGTGACCTTCAGGGTCGCGGTGTACTGGCCGTTGGTGGTGTAGGTGTGGGACGGGTTGGCCGCCGTGGAGGTGCCGCCGTCGCCGAAGGTCCAGGCGTAGCTCAGGGCGTCGCCGTCGGGGTCGGAGCTGCCGGCCGAGGAGAACGAGACGGCCAGGGGCGCCTTCCCGGAGGTGACGTTCGCCTGCGCCTGCGCGGTCGGGGCGCGGCCGCCGGTGACGTGCTCGATGCGGTACAGGGCGGAGTTGGCGTCGCCGCTGAAGTAGCCGGTGCCGTAGTCGAGGACGTAGAGGGCGCCGTCCGGCCCGAAGGCCATGTCCATCACCTGGGTGCCGGTCCAGGGGAAGGAGTTGATGGACTGGACGGTGCCGCCGGTGCCGGTCTCGATGCGTTTGATCCAGCGGCGGCCGAACTCCCCGGCGAAGTAGTCCCCGTCGTACTCCTCGGGGAACTTCACCTCGGAGGTGGAGCCGGCGTCGTACCGGTACACGGGTCCGCCCATGGGCGATTCGGAGCCTCCGCCGAACTCCGGGACGGAGGTGCCGTTGTAGGGGATCCAGGCGGGCTTGGCCGGCGGCAGGTCGGTCAGCCCCGTGTTCCGGGGCGAGTTGTTCTTCGGCGCCGCGCAGTCGAACTTCGCTCCGGAGGCGCCGGTGGCGAAGTTGTAGTCCGTGTAGGCGTCGTTCCTGCCCGTGCAGTACGGCCAGCCGTAGTTGCCCGCTTCGGTGATGCGGTTGAACTCGACCTGGCCCTCCGGCCCCCGCGCCGCGTTCGCGGTGCCGGAGTCGGGCCCGTAGTCGCCGAGGTGGACGACGCCGGTCGCCTTGTCGACGCTCATCCGGAACGGGTTGCGGAAGCCCATCGCGTAGATCTCCGGCCGGGTCTTCGCCGTGCCGGGTGCGAAGAGGTTGCCGCTCGGGATCGAGTACGAGCCGTCCGCGGCGACCTTGATGCGCAGGACCTTGCCGCGCAGGTCGTTGGTGTTGCCGGAGGAGCGCTGCGCGTCGAACGCCGGGTTGCGGGAGGCGCGTTCGTCGATCGGGGTGAAGCCGTCCGAGGCGAAGGGGTTGGTGTCGTCGCCGGTCGACAGGTACAGGTTGCCCTGCGCGTCGAAGTCGATGTCGCCGCCGACGTGGCAGCAGGTGCCGCGGGAGGCGGGCACGTCGAGGATCTTCTTCTCGCTGCCGAGGTCGAGCGTCCCGTCGGTCCTCAGGACGAACCGGGACAGCCGGTTGACGCCGTCGAACGGGGTGAAGTCCGCCGCCGCCCCGTCGGACGGCGCGTCACCGCCCGGGGTGGTGAGCTTGGGGGCGTAGTAGAGGAAGACGTGCCGGTTGGACGCGAAGCCCGGGTCGACGGCCACGCCCTGCAGGCCCTCCTCGTCGTGGCTGTAGACGTCCAGCTTGCCCGCGACGGAGGTCGTGCCCGCGGCGTTCGTCAGCCGCAGCGTGCCGTCGCGCGAGGTGTGCAGGACCGAGCGGTCCGGCAGCACCGCGAGCGTCATGGGCTCGCCGGTCTCGGCCACGCCCTTGGCAAGCGTGACCTGCTGGAAGTCCCCGACAGCGGCGGCAGCGGCCCCGGCCGCGCGGGAGCGGTCCCGCCCGGCCGGGTCTTCGGGCTGGGCCGTGGCCGGGGACATGGTCAGCAGAGGTGCGAGGACGCCGGCCGCCGCGGTCAGCAGCAGGCGGCCCCGTCCATGTCTGAGCGGTCTCGTGCGCACAGAGTTCTCCCCAGGGAGGTGGGATGACGGCAGGTCCGGACGGACTGCCTCGATCGAGGAGCACAGGCGCGCGCCGTCGCGCCTCAACAACCGGTCCGGCTCTCTATGACCGGTGCATTACAAAGGAAGCTAGCGGGCTTTCGCCTGCCCCGGAACCCGAAGCGCACGGGATGCCGGAACTTTTTCCCGCAGCAAGACAAAGTGAATCACCGCGCCGGTCCGCCGGCCGGGCGCCGGACACCGCATCGGTGCACGTGGGCGGCTTCCGCGAGCGCCCACGCAGGGATCACGTGACGGGAACGCCGGGGTTGACCAGTCCGTCGCCGCCGATCACGCGGTTGTCCGCGGTGACGGTGGCGGGGCAGCCGGACGGGTCGTAGTGGGTGACCTCGACGGCGTAACGACCGGACGCGGTGGCACCGGTCAGGTCCGCGGTGTTGTTGCGGAAGACCGTGCCGCAGCCCCAGCCCGGGTCCTGACTGTGCGTCTGGAACCCGTCGTTGGTCGTGTTGACGCCGTGGTTGTTCTCCACCACGTAGCCGTTGCCCTTGATGTCGACCCAGGAGTCGTCGTAGTGGGCGCCGGTGAGTCCGTTGCCGTCGAAGACGTTCCCGGAGATGAGGCCCCCCGTGGTGCCTTCCTTGATGTCGATGTTCTCGCCGCGGACGTCGGGACCGATGCGGTTGTCGAGGATGCGGACGTGGTCACTGGCGTCGGTGAGGGTGTTCGCCGTTCCGACGTACACGCCTTCGCCCATCCCGTTGCCGGACGTGCCGGTGTCGTGGATGAACGAGTTCCTCACCACCCCGTAGCTGCTCGACGTCCTGAAGTGCAGTCCTTCCATGGTCGTGCGGTGGATCTCCACCGAGTCGACGACGACGTGGTCGGACGCGTCGATCATGATGCCCTTCTGGCCGCCGGTGACGGTGATCCCCTTGATCACCCAGTGCGGGGCCCTCGTGAGGTGGATGCCGTTGCCGCCCCCCGTGGGGGTGGTCAGAACGGCCGCGCGGGACCCCGTCAAGGTGATCGGCGCGCTCGCGGTGCCAGCGGTCGTGATCTTGAAGTTGCCCGAGTAGGAGCCGTCCGCCAGCTCGATCGTCTGTCCCGGCACCGCGGCCGCCAGCGCCGCCTTGAGCTGGCTGCCGTTCAACACCCGTACCGTCGTCGCCCCGGCGCGGGTCGCGTCGTCCGCCACGGCCGCACCGGGCAGGCCCAGCAGGCCGGCTCCCGTGAGCACGGCGGCGGCGACGGCGCCGAGCGCCGCCCTCCCGCTCCGGTGCGTCGGCCGTGCGGGCGAGGGGTTACGGGGCGGCACTCGGAACATGGCGGGACCTCCGGAGCTGCGACCACAGGGGCCGGATCGACGGGAGCGCGGCGTGTCAGCCCCTCAGATTGGACTGGACCAGCCGGGGCGTCAATCGTTCCCGACGCCCCCGTGCGCGCGGCCCCTCCGTGTTCAGCCGGCCTCGGTGACCTTGCCGTCGGCGACCTCGATCCGGCGCGTGGTGCGCACCGCCTCCAGCATCCGCCGGTCGTGGGTCACCAGCAGCAGCGTCCCCGGGTACGCCTCCAGCGCCGACTCCAGCTGTTCGATGGCCGGGAGGTCGAGGTGGTTGGTCGGTTCGTCCAGGACCAGCAGGTTGACCCCCTTGCCCTGGAGCAGGGCGAGGGCCGCGCGGGTGCGCTCGCCGGGCGAGAGCGTGGTCGCGGGCCTCAGCACATGGGCGGCGCGCAGGCCGAACTTGGCGAGGAGCGTGCGCACCTCGGCGGGTTCGGTCTCGGGGACGGCGGCGCAGAAGGCGTCCAGCAGGCTCTCCGTGCCGTGGAAGAGCTTGCGCGCCTGGTCCACCTCGCCCACCACGACGCCCGATCCGAGCGAGGCGTGGCCCGAGTCCAGCGGCAGCCTGCCGAGGAGCGCGGCGAGCAGCGTGGACTTGCCCGCGCCGTTGGCGCCGGTGATGGCGACCCGGTCGGCCCAGTCGACCTGCAGGGTGGCCGGTCCGAAGGAGAAGTCCCCCCGGGCGACGACGGCGTCGCGCAGGGTGGCCACCACGGAGCCGGAGCGCGGCGCGGAGGCGATCTCCATCCGCAGCTCCCACTCCTTGCGGGGCTCCTCGACGACGTCGAGACGCTCGATCATGCGCTGGGTCTGCTTGGCCTTGGCCGCCTGCTTCTCGCTGGCCTCGCTGCGGAACTTGCGGCCGGCCTTGTCGTTGTCGGTGGCCTTGCGCCGGGCGTTCTTGACGCCCTTGTCCATCCACGCCCGCTGCGTCTGGGCACGGCTCTCGAGCGCGGAGCGCCTGTCGGCGTACTCCTCGTACTCCTCGCGGGCGTGGCTGCGGGCGCGTTCGCGTTCCTCCAGGTAGGAGGCGTACCCGCCGCCGTAGAGGTTGATCTGCTGCTGGGCGAGGTCCAGTTCCAGGACCTTGGTGACCGTGCGCATCAGGAACTCGCGGTCGTGGCTGACCACCACGGCGCCGGCCCGCAGCCCGGCGACGAAGCGCTCGAGGCGTTCCAGGCCGTCGAGGTCGAGGTCGTTGGTGGGCTCGTCGAGGAGGAAGACGTCGTACCGGGAGAGGAGCAGCGAGGCGAGTCCCGCGCGTGCGGCCTGCCCGCCGGAGAGGGCGGTCATCGGCAGGTCGAGGCCGACGGTCAGGCCGAGGTCGGCGGCGACCTCGTCGGCCCGCTCGTCCAGGTCGGCGCCGCCGAGCGCGAGCCAGCGCTCCAGGGCCTCCGCGTAGGCGTCGTCGGCGCCGGGTGCTCCGTCGACCAGCGCCTGGGTGGCGGCGTCCATCGTGGCCTGGGCGTCGGCGACCCCCGTGCGGCGGGCGAGGAACTGCCGCACGGACTCCCCCGCGCGGCGCTCGGGTTCCTGCGGCAGGTGGCCGACGGTGGCGGTGGGCGGGGAGAGCCGGAGCTCGCCCTGCTCGGGCCGGTCGAGCCCGGCGAGCAGGCGGAGCAGGGAGGACTTGCCGGCGCCGTTGGCGCCCACGAGACCGATCACGTCTCCGGGCGCGACGACGAGGTCGAGTCCGCTGAAGAGGGTGCGGTCGCCGTGTCCGGCGGCGAGTTCCTTGGCGACGAGGGTGGCAGTCATCAGGGGGCCGATCCTAACGAACGGGGGCGTGGCCCCCGGTCGACGGCCGGTCCCTCAGCCCCGGCGTACCTCGGTGTCGCCGTTCACGGTGCGCAGGGTCAGCCGGCGCCGGTGGTCCGCGGAGCCCCCGGCCGGGGCGGGGACGTCCACGACGGTCCGCCCGTTGACGGTGCTCGCGTCGGTGTCGTAGGGCGGGCCGTCGGCCGGAAGGGTCACGCGCACGGAGCCGTTGCGGGTCACGCCGTCGAGCGTTCCGGGCGAGGTCGTGCAGCGCAGGTCGACGTCGCCGTTGACCGTCTCGGCGCTCACACCGCGGGCGGCGAGGCCGCCGGCGCGGACGGAGCCGTTGCGGGTCTCCAGGTGCTGGCGGGCGCCCCTCGTGCCGGAGTCGTGCACGGTGACGTCGCCGTTGACGGTGGTCAGGGTCAGTCCGCCGCGCACGCCGTCGACCTCGATGCCGGCGTCGCGGGCCCGCACGGTGAGCGTGACGCCGGCGGGCACCTGGACGAGCGGCATGCCGCCGCAGGTGTCCTCGGTCCGCCGGTCACCGCGATCGCAGAGCAGGTCGAGCGTGGGGACGGCCGCGTCCGCGTCCCAGCGGGCGGGGGTCGCCTCGTCGACGCTCACCTGGTCGTCGTCCGTGCCGACGATGCGCACGCCGCCCTCGGTGGTGACGAGGAGGCGGCTGCCGTCCGCCAGGGAGGCTCCGCCGAACAGGTCTCCCCGCGCGGCCGCGGCCGCCGGCCCGCCGCCGCCGTCGCGGTCGCACGCGGTCAGGGTGCAGAGCACCAGCAGCGCGCATCCGGCCCAGGCAGCGCGGCCGCCGCGACGGAGGCCGGGATTCCGGCGGCCCTGACGGAGGCCCGGAACCCGGCTGGAACGGCACGGTCCGCTCGGCGATGGCGTCATGGGCCGCGTATGCCCGCGCCTGCCGAGCGGCACACCCTCGCGCCGGCCCCCTGGCGGGTCCACGGTCGTCGGCCCCCGGTCCCCGGTCGTCGGCCGGTGACGCGGGCCACCGCAGGGCAGGCCACCCCCGGGCGTCACTCCTCCACGACGTCGAAGCGGAGGCCCGAGGCCGCTCCCCCGCGGCCGGGGCGGGTGCGGCGGGCGGTCCACAGGACGCCGCGGCCGTCGGAGCCGCGGGCGTACTGGTGGGCCCGGGTCACGGTGAGGCCCTCCCTGGGCACCTCCTCGGCGAACAGCTCGTAGGCGCCGGGCAGTTCGGGGTCGAGGAGACGGCCGAGGGGCGTCGCGCCGTCGAGGTGGGACAGGCGCAGGCGGTAGGAGCCGGGGCGGGGTTCGACCGGGACCAGGGGCAGCCAGTTGGCCGGGACCTCGGTGCGCAGCCGGTAGGCCAGGGTCCCGGCGGGCGGGGGCGCGGGCGCCTCGGGGGGCGGGGTGGCGGCGGTGCGGTCGAGGGTGGCGCCGTGCGGGGTGGGGACGCGGCGTTCGACGGCCCAGGCGAGGTTGGCGTCCTCGTCGCGCACCAGCAGCACCTCCTCGAGCGGTTCGCTCTCCAGGGAGCCGGCGGTGACCGGCGGGACGAACAGCCCGGGGCGGCGGCCGCCGGTGGCGGTGCCGAGGCTGTAGAGGGACCAGTGGGCGTCGCCGGTTCCGGCCCCGGGCAGCGGCAGCAGGGTGGGGCCGCCGAGTTCGGAGCTGAAGGTGTCGCCCACGACCACGGAGGTGATGGTGGTGAGGGAGCCGGCGGGGACGTCGAGCGGCACCAGGTACCAGTCGTTGCCGTAGACGGTGGCGAACTCGGCGACCAGCATCCGGGCCAGGTCGGACGGCGCGGCCTCCACCTGGCCGAGGGCGACCCGGGCGTCCTCGAACTCCCAGAAGCGGCGGGCGGGCATGCCGGGGAAGCGGACGGGGGCGGGGAAGGTCGTCGACAGCAGGGGGGTCCGGGCCGGCGCGGGGGCCAGTCCGGTCGCCCCGGCCGCGGTGAAGTCCGTCCAGTCGAGGGTGCCGCCCTGGTACGCGTCGGCGGTCAGGGTCGTCTCGGTGGTCCCCTCGGCCAGGCCGACCGAGAAGCGGTACTCCAGCCGCTGCGGGTCCCAGGTGTCCGGGCCCGTGACAGGGCCGGTCAGGTGGCGTTCGTCGTACCAGGCGAGCCAGGCATCGAGGACGGGGACGGCCTCGGGTGGCAGTCCCCACATCGGTTCCGCGGGGGTGGGCGGGGAGGCGTGCAGGGTGAAGGCGACCGCGTTGCCGTCCGGGACCCGGCCGCGCAGCACGGTCAGGTAGCGCGCGGTGGCCTCGTCGGCGGCTCCCTCCTCGCCGGTGAGGCCGAGCGGGTAGTCGTCGAGCAGGAGGGTGACGGCGTGGGCGACGGCGTCGGCCGGGAGGTCGGCGGCACGCAGCAGGCGCAGCAGGTGCTGGCCGCTCTCGGCGCCGGCCCGCAGGTCGGCGGCGGTGGAGCGGGGGCCGCCGGGTTCGGCCTCGGCGAGCGCCTCGAGCGGGGCGGCTCCGTCGTAGGGGACGCCGGGGCCGGTCGCGGGGCCGGGGCGGTAGCGGGTGACACGGTCGGCGTGGCCGCGGACCCGCACCCAGACGGGGCTGCCCGCGTCGTCGCCGAGGAACTCGCCGAGCTGCCACTGGCGGGCGAGCATCCAGGCGGGGTCGTGGACCTGGGCCTCCAGGGAGGGCCGCAGGTCGCCGGTGCGGGCGCGGGGTTCGAGCCGGGTCCAGCTGGTGATGGAGGGCATGGGGTGACGCTCCTGTCTCCGGGTGCTCCCGGATCGGGCCGGGCGGTCCGTTGCCGGCGGACCGCCCGGCTGTCCGGGGTTACTGCGGAAGGCCTCGGGTGAAGTCGGTGGCGACGGCGTCCCGGTGGGCGACGTTGGCGGCGAGGACGGCGGCGGGCGCGAGCTGCCCGATGTCGGCGACGGCGGTGGGGCTGTCGGGGTGCAGTGCCTCGTGGTCGACGGCACGCAGTCTGGCGAGTTGGAGGGCCGACTCGACGGTGGCGCCCAGCAGTTCGGGCGTCCAGGTCGGGGAGGCGTCCGGCGGCACGGCGAGCAGGACGGCCTGCGGCGGGGCCGCGTCCGGGGCGTCGACGTGCAGGGCGAGGCCGGTGGTCTGCTCGGTGCGGGGCACCACCTCGGTCCATTCGTCGACGACCAGCCCGCGCAGGCGGCCGGTGAGCAGTTCGTCGGGCACGGGCGCGCCGGGGGTGTGCAGGACGAGGGAGAGCCGGGCGCCGGGGCTGCCGCCGGTGGCGGAGGGCAGGGCGGCCCAGCGTTCCACGCGGTCCGGGTCCGGGCCGGGGGGCGTGTACGGGGTCTGGGCGACGACCGCGGTGAGGGCGTCGCCCGTTTCCAGGGCCTCGGCGTAGCCGAGGGTGGTGACCAGGCGTTCCACACCGCGGCGGACCCGGCCGAGGCGGGTGAGCCAGCCGACGGGGGCGTGCGGGTCGCCGTCGAGGAGGGTGTCGGCGTGGGCGAGGGAGTCGGTCAGGTCGCCGGGCGGTGGGGCGTCGAAGGAGGGCAGCAGGACGAGGTCGGTGCCCAGGAGGGCGGTGAGGGTCTGTTCGGCCCACTGCCGGGCGGTGAGGGTGCCGGCGGTGCGGGCGGCGGCCAGCTGGTCCGCGCGGGCGCGGCGGCGCCCGAGTTCCGGGGCGACGGTGGCGGCGAGGGAGCCCAGCAGGGCGGCGTGTTCGGCCGACCGGTCGGCCGGGGTGCCGGGGCGGGGCCGGAGCGGGGGCGCCGCCGCGGGCACGCCGAGCAGGCTCGCCGTGGTGAGGCCGCGGTGGTGGGCGTCGATCCGGAGGGCGGCGGGGACGCCGGCCGGGGTGGCGAGGTCGGCCGCGGCCTGGTCGACGACGGCGCGGACGGCCAGGGCGCGGGCGGTCAGGGCCGGGTCGGCCGGGCCGCTGTCGTCCCCTCCGGTGCCGTCCCCTCCGGTGCCGTCCGCCGCGGTCGGCGCGGCCTCCGGGGCGGCCAGGTCGGCGGGGCGCAACGGCCGTGCGGTGCGCAGGAGTTCACGGGCGGCCCGGACGGTCTCCAGCAGCAGGCCGAGTCCGTCCTCGTCGGCGACCACGGCGACCGGGCGGGCGGCCGTCCCTTCGGCGGCGAGCCGCGTGTCGGCGTGCTGCAGCAGGTGCCGTTCGAGGTCGGAGCCGGGGAGGGCGTCCGGGGAGAGGCCGAGGGCGAGCAGGTCGAGCGGGGAGAGCGGCAGCCCGGCGAGCGGAACGGCACGGGTGGCGCCGTCGGTCAGCCGGACGGTGAGGGTGAGGCCGGCCGGGTCGGGCAGCAGTGCGGCCAGCCATGCGTCGAGGGCGGGTTCGGCCACGGCGCGGCTCTGGGTGGCCGGGTCGGCGGGCCACACGGATCCGACGGGCACCGGGTCCTGGCCGCCGGAGCCGCCGCCGGGGCCGCCCGGGCCGTCGCCGCCTCCCGGCGGGCCGCCGGGGCCGTCGTCCGGAAGCGGGACCGGGACGGGGTCGCCGGGCGGGACGGGGCCGGGGTTCTCCTCCGGGGGCGGGACCGCGATGCCGCCGCCGGGGAGCGGGCCGTCGTCCTCCGGCGGCCGCGGCGCGTAGATCGGCGGGGTCTCTCCCGCCCCGCCGCCGGGGTCCTTGGCCAGGGCACGCGGTCCCTGGGCGGCCGGGGTGGCGGCCGGGTCGGGCAGCAGGACGATCACCCGGTGGGTGACGGCGTCGCCGGGGCGGGGGGTGCGCAGGGACTCGAGTTCCGGCGGCGGCGCCTCGCCGTTGCCCATGGCGTCGACGGTGGCGCCGGCCCGCACGGGGTTGCCTTGGGCGGCCTGGTGGACGCCCTCGACCAGCAGGGTGTCGGCGACGGCGTCCACGGCGTCGTCCAGGTCGTCCAGCACCTCGGTGAGCGCGGTGATCTCGGCGGTGGAGCCGGCCGGGACGCCGACCGTGCGGACCAGGTCGAGGCGGCCGGCGGCGCGGCGGCGGTGCAGCCGCAGGCCGTCGGTGACGTCCTCGGCGACCACGCGCTCCTCCACCGTGCCGTCGTGCGCGACATGGGTGGCGGTGGTGGGGGCGAGTTCGCGGAAGCGGTCGGTCCAGGAGGCGAGGGTGCCCGACGGGTGGTCCTGCAGGGCGCGTTCGAAGCGGTAGCCGAGCAGGGAGCCGAGCGGCCGACCCTGGCGGACGCCGTCGATCAGCCAGGCGGCGGTGCGGGCCCTGGTGGAGGTGAGGTCGACGGCGGTGGGGGTGTCGGGCCGGTCCCCGTGGGCGCGCTGCGCGGCGCGCAGCAGGGCCGCGGTGGTGGCCTGGGCGAGGGAGGGCGCGTGGACGGGGCCCGCGGTGTTGTCGGCGGCGAACAGGGTCCACGGCCTGCTGTCGCCGGGGGCCGCGAGCGGGTCGGTCCTCTCCCCCGCCGGCCGGCGCTCGGCGGGGACCTGGGCCGGCGCGGTGGAGCGGGGCACCACGTCCAGCAGCCAGCCGTAACCGCCGAGGTGGCTGCCGGAGGAGGCGCGGGTGCGGAGGTGTTCCAGACGGCGGGTGGCCAGGGAGGTGATCCAGGCGTCCAGACGGTGGGAGGTGGCGTCCAGGGTCTGGGCGAGCAGCAGTTCGAGTTCGCCGGAGGGCAGTGCCGCGAGCGCGCGGGCGGACTCCAGCGCCTGGTACAGAGGGGCGAGTTCGGGCCGCTGCCGGGCGGCGTCGGTCCACAGGTAGGTGTCGGCGCTCAGCCCGGTGCCGGGGACGGCGCGCCGGGCCCGGTTCCAGACGGTGACGGTGAGCGCCTCCGGGTCGGTGTCCACCACCTCCGGTTCGCGTCGGCCGGCGGTGCCGGTGCCCAGCACGATGTCCACGGCGCGGGCGTACTCGGCGAGCAGCGAGTGCCGGACCAGGCGGTAGAGGAGCGGGGTGCCCGTGGCGGCGGCGGGGCCGCTGCCGAGGTCGTGCCACCAGCGGGCCCAGGGCAGGTTGCCGCGGTCCTGCACGGACGGGACCTGGGCCCAGGCGGGCGCCGGGTGGACCGGGGTGGCGAGGGCGGTGAGGTATTCGGCGGGGGTTCCTCCGGGGGTGCCGGCGGGCGCGTCGGTCCAGGGGTTGTCGAGCGGCCAGGACTCCTTGGCGAACAGCAGGCGTCCCGGGCCGAGTTCCCAGCGCGGCAGCCCGAGCCGGGCGGAGAGCGAGGCGGTCTGGGAGGCCAGGCCGGTGCGCCATTGGTCGTTGAGGGCGAGCGGGCCGAACCGCCAGAGGGCGGTGACGTAGTCGGTTCCCAGGCCGCTGCGGGCGTGGACGCGCCGGGCGGTGGGGGCCATGCCGAGGATCTCGGCCACGGTGTGCCGGCCGGCCGCGCCGCGGGTGATGCGGGGGACGGCCGCCGGGTCGGCGGCGGACGGGGCCCAGACCCGGTCGCGCAGGGTGCGCAGGAAGGCGGGGACGGCCGGCGGCAGCGGTGGCGCGCCGAGGCCGTCGCCCTCCAGGTCGGTCCAGCGGTCCAGCGCCAGCACGGGCAGCAGGCCGTAGGGCTGGGCGCCGACGCGCAGGGCGGGCAGCGGGCCGCCGGGGCGCAGGAAGCGCCGGGCGTGCTCGCGGGCGCCGCGGATCTGCGCGTCGGTGAAGTGGCCCTCGCCGAACTGGGCGAGGTAGTACCCCCAGGTCGCCTCCCACAGGGCGGTGGCCATGTGGCGGGCGGCGGCCTGGTCGCGGCGGCGGGCGTCGCGGGCGCGGGACAGCGGGGCGGGGCGGTTCATGCCGTCGGGGCCCTTGACGCCGTCGAGGTCGGTGACGGGCTGCAGGCCGAGGGCCCGGCAGGTCGCCCTGGCGTTGCTCTCCGGGTCGGCCGGCGCCTGGTCGGCGATCCGGACGCGGTAGGCGTCGCGCGTCTCCTGGTCGTCGCGGCTGTAGCGGGAGGTCGCGGTGCCGGTGTTGTTGGAGGGGGCGCCGGGCGGGACGTACCCCAGGCCGCGGGTGTGGTACTGGGCCTCGAGGAGGGCGGACAGTTCGGCGGTGGCGGTCTCCGCGCCGCCCTCGTGCACTCCGTAGGCGAGGACCTGTGCGTACCCGGTGCCGCGCGGCAGGCGGACCGCCATGCCGACGGCCTCGGCGGCGGCGAAGTCGACCAGCCAGCGGGTGGCCTCGTCGGTGGGCGGCGCGGCGGGGTCGAGGTCCTCCAGGTCGGCGGTGGGCGCCGGTCCGACGGGCAGGGGGCCGCCGGAGGGGCCCGCGACGGGGCGGGTGACCCGGGTGACGGCGGGCGCGCCGGCCTCCTGGGGCCGTCCGACGACGTACCAGCGGGTGGGCAGCGCGCGGGCCACCGCCCGCCGGGTCCACGCGGCCTCACGGTGCGGGCCGGGGTCGGGGAACCGGGGGGCCGCGGCGGCGCTGTCGCCGGGCTTCGGGCGTTCGAGCGGGTTGACGGGCTCCAGGACGCGGGCGATCCATCCGGCGCGTTCGGCCCCGAACCGCCCGGCGAGCTCCGTCCAGGCCGCCTCCTCGGTGGGCGCGTCGCCGCGGGCCTCCCAGACGGTCCGCCAGTGACGGCGGCCGTAGAGGTCCTCGTCCTCGGTCAGCGGAGCCTCGTGGGTGTCGACGTGGATCTCGTCCGGATAGATACGGACGAGGAGTTCGGTGGCGGTGAAGCGGGTCTCCAGCCGGACCGGGAGCAGCACCACGGGCAACGCGGTGCTGAGGGTCCAGGCCGGGGGCGTCGGTGCGGTCATCGGCGTCCGTCCAGGTGGCGTGGGTGGTGGTCGAGTCGGTGGGCGCGGCGGTGGCGCGGGGTCGCCCGCTGGTCCCCCCGCTCCCGCCCGCCTGGCGGGCGCGGGCGGGGCGAGCGGTGACGGGGTTCCGGCTGGTGTGCTTCCGGGCGTCTGTCGGTTCGGTCGGTGGTGCGGCGTCGGCGGAATCGGTCGGTGGCGGGGCGTCGGCGGGATCGGTCGGTGGTGTGGTGCTGGTGCTCGGGAGCGGCGCCGGGCGGGTGCCCGGGCGAGGCACCCGGGTGGGTGCCTTCACCCCGACGGGGTGTCAGGGCGAAGCGGGCCAAAGAAGAACAGGCGCCGCGACGCGCGGGCGCCTGACGGTTCGGCGGTCCGGTGCGTCGTCGGTGTGCGGGCCGTCGGCGGGCGCGGCGCCCGGGCGGGACCCGCGCCCGGCGGTCAGCGGGACGGGAGGGTGGGGCGGGGGCGGTATGCCTCGTCGGGGATGGGCGGCAGGGAGAGGAGGTTGTCGGTGGGGTCCTCGTCGGCGGCGGTGCGCAGGTGGCGGCCGCCGGAGCCGTCGGAGACCGGGACGAGCGCGACCCGGTGGCCGGGTTCGGTCTCGACGTAGAAGGACTGCCGGGCGTCGAGGGCGTCCAGTGCCTCGATCGCGGAGAGGGTCCACCAGCCGCCGTCGGGGTACCGGCCGGCGATCTCGCGGACGAAGACCTGGTCGCTGCCCGGGATCCGCTTGCGGACGTGGGTGACGCGCAGACCGGGCCCGTGGGCGGGCAGCAGGGCGGAGGCGTGGTACGCGACCCGGACCGGCCGCTGCAGGGTGATCCGGGCCATCGCGGCCGCGTTGCGTCCCCAGACCTGCGGCGGCGTGCTCTCACCGGGGCGCACCGGCCTGGGGGTGGCGTCCAGCGCGGTGGTGTCGACGTGCCGGAGCGCGTCGAGTTCTTCCGGCGAACCGGTGAGCGCCGCCCAGTCGGTGTCCTGCCAGGCGGCCGGGGGCACTCCCCAGGCCGCGTCGGCGGGCGGGACGTCCAGGCCGAAGGAGGGCGCCCCGGGGTGCTCCTCGAAGACGAGGAAGAAGCCGTGGCTTCCGTCGTGCTCCCCCAGCGCGTCGGCGGCGGTGAACGGGAAGCCCAGGAACAGCACGTCCTCGCCGACGGTGCCCCGGAAGACGGGGTCGGTGCGGTCCGGGGCGAGGCGGCGCGCGCCGCCGGGAGTGAGGGGCGCCAGCGCCCGGCGGGCGTGCACGCCGAGGGACGGGAAGCGCCGCACCAGTTCGCCGCGGATCAGCAGCACCACGGCGTCGTCCCCGCCGGGCGGGCGCCGCAGGGTCTCGCCGAGGCGGGCGAACCGCTGCCAGGACCGCATCGGCGGCACGTCCGGCGGCTCCTGCCCGGGCTCGTGCAGGCCGCGGGCGTCCCAGAAGTGGCGGAAGGAGGTGGCGGTGCGGTCGGTGGGGAACTCCCGCCACAGCAGCTCCCGGCCGAGCTCGTGGTTGGCGCCGGCCAGGAACGCCTCGATGAACGGTCCGTTGGCGCGCAGCAGGGTGACCGTCTCGGGCGGGACGTTCTCCGCTCCGGGCAGCAGGTGGTCGGCGCCGAGCTCGGTGAGGAGTTCGGCCATCGGCCGGTCGAACGAGGGCGGGGCGAGGAGCGGGCCGAGCGGGTCGGGCAGGGCGCCGCCGAGGAGGTCCGCCCCGTCGATCCGGGCCGCGACCCGGCCGGTGACGGCCCGCTCCGGGTCGGTGGCGGCGCGGACCGCGTCGGCGACGCCGCTGAGCGGCACGGCGGGCTCGTCGCCGCGGACGGCGCGGGCCTGGGCGGCGAGCAGGGCGCGCTGGTGGGCCCTGGCGGCGGTGCGGAAGTGGGCGGTGATGGTGGTGCGCCGCTGGGCGGTGGAGCCGGGCAGGTCGACGACGGCCAGGCCGGCGCCCTCGTTGAGCCAGCCGTACCAGGCGCCCTGGTGGGCGGGCATGGCGTCGGACCAGGCCCGGGGGCCGGCGGCGCCCTCGACGTCCCAGCCGACGCGGTAGGTGGCGGAGTTGGCGGTGGGGCCGTCCTCCACGACCAGGACGGCCAGGTCGGGCTTCTCGCTGCCCGAGAAGTCGGCGACGGCGATGCCGGCTCCGGCGACGGCCGGCCAACTGCCGGGTACGGCACGGACGTTGCTCCAGCCGCCGGTGACCCTGCCACGGGCGTTGATCTTCCAGCCGACGCGGTAGGAGCCGGTGACCTGGCTCCCGTTCTCCTCCATCAGCATCACGATCAGCTCGGGGCGCAGGTCGTGGTCGAGGTCGGCGACCGCGACGTCCACGGCGCGCACCCGCGGCGCGGTCTCCGAGGGCCGGCCGGGCCAGGGGATCTCGACGGAGTCCTCCCAGCCGCCCCGGGCGAGGCCGGTGTCGGGGTCGATGTTCCATCCGATGCGCAGGAAGAGGCGGCGGTTGCCGGTGAACCCGCCGAGGTAGACGACGATCAGTTCCTGGTTGCCGTCGCCGTCGAGGTCGGCGAGGGTGCAGCTTCCGCCGCCGACGTGCACGTACTCGGTGAGCGCGCCGCCCGAGCCGGTGGGGGTGGACATCGGGCTGGGCATGGCGACCGGGCCGACCCATCGGGTGGGGTCGCCGTTGGCGTCGAGGTCGCGGCCGATGGCGTAGCGGCCGAAGTTGCCGTCGGTGGTCCCGTTGCGGGTCTCCTCGATCCAGAAGAGCACCACGTCGGGGCGGCCGTTCCTCGGCTTGTCCATGTCGGCGGCGGCGATGCCGAAGCCCTGGGTGACCTCGTGGGTCATCCATCCGCCGAGTCCCGTCTTCAGGGACCAGCCGCCGCGGACCGTGGCGTCGAAGTCGGTGGCGCGGCCCACCCGCAGGTAGGGCGTGTTGGCGCCGGCCGGGGCGTCGACGTGCCCGACCAGGAGGTTGGAGAAGAAGCCGAGCTGGGGCCGCCAGCGGATGTCCTGCGGCGGGGCGGCCTCCAGGGCGCCCTTGCCGCCGAGGACGGGGCGGCCGAGGTTGCGCCAGGTGTTGTCGCCGCCGAGGTCGGCGTGCCACAGCTCGCCGCCGGCGACGGCGTGGACGACGTTCCCCGAGACGGTGGCGATCAGGCCCTGGTCGGGCACGCCCGGTATGCGGCCGCCGCCGACGGTGACGGCGTCGAGGGTGTCGGAGAAGGCCACGGCCAGGATGCGCGCGTCGGTGGTGCAGACCAGGGTCCGGTCGTCCCGGGTACGGCCGGGCATCCCGGCGACGCTCGGCGCGCCCTGGACGGGCTGCCAGAGGAGGAGCCCGAAGAGGGGGTGTTTGGCGCAGATCTTGAGGACTCCGTCCACGCCCGAGCCCATGTTCCTGTCGGCGCCGGTGCCGTCGGGCACGCCCCGCCAGACGTCGAAGACGGGGGACAGCGGAAAGCCGTTGACGGGGGTGGCGACCCAGCCGGATCCCTCGTCCGCCCACCGCAGCAGTTTGCCGTCGGTGTCGAGCAGGTTGAGCGCCCAGGGGCCCACCACCCGGACGCCGCGGATGCTGCGTTCCTCGGGCATGCGGCCGGCCTCCCAGTTCCAGTTCGGTCCCTTGCCCTTGAGGGCGTGCAGGAAGCCGTCGGTGTCCGTGCAGTAGACCGTCTGGTTGAGGTACTGGTTGTTGCCCGGGCCGCCGGCAGGGCTGCGGCGGACGACGGCCGCGAGCGCGCCGTCGCCGCCGTTCAGCGGGGCGGTGCCGCGCCTGCCGTGGTCGAGCCACACCCAGCGGTCGCCGTCCCAGAAGAGCTGGCGCAGGGTGCCGTCGGCGCCGGTGACGAAGATGTGCAGGTCCTGGCAGGCGACGGGGGCCGACGTGGCGGTGGTGCCGGGCGGTGTGCCGTGGTCGACCCAGCCGGGGATGTTGCCCTGGGTCACCCGGGACATCAGCCGGCCGTCGGTGGTGACCACGAAGACCCGGTTGCTCAGGCCGGCCCCGACCCAGCGGATCACCGGGGTGACGGGGTCGACGCCTTCCCTGGGGGTGGTGGGGTTCAGCTCCCACCAGCGGGTGGTGAGCCGGTCCTCGGTGAGGGAGTCGAAGTCCTCCTCGCCGGGCAGGTCCTCCACTCCGCTGAGTCCCGGCGGGGTGGCCAGTTCCGGCACCGCCCGCTCGGTGCGGCGGGCCAGCGCGGCGGCCAGGCCGGTGACGGCGGTGTCGGCGCCGGTGGGGCGGGTCCCGGTGGCGGCGGCGCGGCGGGCGACCGGGCCACCGGGGCGCAGCAGGCGCCGCAGGGCGGGATCGAGGGCGGCGGCGGCTTCCTTGTTGCGGGCCAGTTCGCCGGCGGCGGTTCCGGTGCCGAAGTGGACGGCGGCGCGGGCGGCGGCGGTCATCTGCAGGAGCCGCGCGTCGGCCGCGTCGTCGGCGGCCGGGGTGCCGAGCGGTGTGGCGCCGGGGAGCCGGCGGTGCAGCCGGTCGCTGACGGTGCGGGCCAGCTGGCCCTGTCTCAGGGTTTCGTTGGCGCGCCGCAGTTCGGCCGCCTGGTCCCAGGCCGCGGCGACCAGGTCCTCCTGGTGGCGGCGCACCACCTCGGCGCCGAGCGCGGCGGCGGCGCGGTGCCGGGGGTCGAGGTTGAGTTCACGCAGCCAGGTGGGGCCGGCCTGCGGGGAGGGCAGCGCGTCGCGGCCGGCCTGGGCGGCGCCGTAGACGGGTGGGGTGAGTTCCGCCCCGCCGGAGCCGGTGTCGAGGACGTCGGTGTAGGCGGAGCGGAAGGCGGCGGCGGTGTCCTTGTCCCAGGGCCGGGCGTCGGTGCCGGCGCCGCGCAGCGCCCCCTCCAGGTCGAGGACGCGGCCGGGATGTCCGTCGGGGAGGGCGGGCAGGCCGTGTCCGGCGGCGCCGACGTCCAGGGGGCGGGTGCCGACGTCGCCGGGGAGGGCGCGCGGGGTCAGGGCGCGGACCAGGGACTCGAAGTCCCCGTCCTGGCCGGTGCCGAAGCTCCAGTGGTGGTGGACGGGCAGGTCGATCTCGGCCGGCTCGCCCGCCGCCGCCGCGTCGGGGGCCGGCCAGGCCGGGAGTAGCGGGCCGTCCGGGACGGGCAGGCCGAGGCCCGCGAGGCGTCCGGCCTCGAAGGCGGGGACCACGGCGGCCAGGTACCGGGTGTGCGGGCGCAGCCGGCGGGGGCAGATCAGCCGCGAGAGGGTGCGGTCCGGTTCCTCGGCGAGCAGCCGGTCCACCTCGGCCGGGCCGTCGCCGTCCTCCGTGGTGACCTGGGCGTGGGCCCAGGCCCAGGACTGGGCGAGGTCGGGCAGCCGGTCCACCGGGCAGCGCAGCACGGGCAGGGCGGCGGCCGCGGGCAGCAGGGCGGCCCGGTCCGCCTCCACCACGACCAGCACCAGCCAGGGCCGCAGCCGGTCCTGCTCTCCCGCTCCGGCCGGGGTGAACATCCAGGGCAGGTCGGGGCGGTCGAACTCGACGGCGGGGAACAGGTGCGGTTCCGCGTCGGAGGTGCCGGGCGCGGGGAAGGTCCGCAGGACCTGTGCCGCGTCGACGCCGATGACGTCCCCGGGGCCGAGCAGGCGGGCGGGCACGTCCACCGGGGCCCGGCCGGTGAGCCGGGGCCGCAGGACGACGTGGTTGCGCGCGTCCATGGCACCGGCCCCGGGGTCGGGTGCCCCGCCGGCGGCGGCGAGTCCTTCGCGGACCCAGGAGAGAAAGGTCAGGCCGCTCAACGGGTGCCTCCGGCGGTGTTCTCGTCGGTCGTGTGGTGGGGCTCCGCGGTCTTCGCGTCCGGCGGGGTTCCGGGCCCGGGCCCGGCGGCGGTCGGGGTGCCGCGGTCGTCGGCCGCCGTGAAGCCCGGGGCCGTGGGGTCCGCGGCGGCGAACGCGGCGGCGAACTCCGTGGCGGCGAGGTCCGGCGTGTCGGGAACCAGGCGCAGGTCCTGGCCGCCGGACCGGCGGAGGGTGCGGCGCAGTTCCGCGGCCTCCGCCCAGGTGGCGGCGCGGACCGGGGTGGGCGCCCCGGTGGCGCGGACCGGGGTGGGCGCCGCGGTGGCGCCCGCCCCGGTGGCGCGGACCGGGGTGGGCGCCGCGGTGGCGCGGGCCGTGCGGGAGGCCGGGTGGGCGGCGTCCGCGCCGAGGACCGTCCAGCCGGTGTCGCGGACGCCGAGGGTGCGCGGGCGGGCGGCGAAGCCCTGCCGTCCGGTGCGGCGGGTGGCGGCACGGGCGGCCGGGGAGGCCGCGGTGCGCAGGGCGGCCGCGGTCAGGGGTTCGGCCGGCCCTCCGGCGGAGGCGGCCGCGGTGGTGGCGGCGGTGACGGTGCGGTGCGGGCCGTCCACCACGACCTCCTCATGGCCGAGCGCGGAGCCGTGCACACCGTCGAGCTCCCGGTCGGCGGCGAGCGCTCCCTCGGCGGTGCCGCCGGCCACCAGTCGTTCGAAGGAGGGCGCGGAGAGCTTCTCCTCGTCGGTCAGGTCGAGGAACTGGGCGGGCGCGAAGTGGTCCCGGGTGGGGGTGAGCCGCAGCGGGACCGGCGCGGTGGCGGTGGCGGGGTCGGCGTCCTCGACGGTGAGCTCGGGGTCGAGGTCGAGCCTGCGGGCGCCCGTGACGGGCGCCCCGCCGAACCGCTGCAGGGTGAGCCCGAGCGGGGCCACCCGCTGGGTGAACGACAGCCCGCCGAGCGGGTGCACGACCAACTGCCCGTCGGTGTCCGGCAGTTGCCGGAGGCTGACGACGGTGCGGCCGGGCCCGGTGAGCTGGGCCGTCCAGTTGCGCGGGTCGGCCATCGCCTCCTCGACCTTGGCGGCCACGTCGACCGCCGCGGGCAGTGCCGCGGGGGTGGTCCGGGCGCCGAAGGTGCGGTCGAAGCTGATCTCGCCGCTGAAGAAGAGGATCTCGAAGCGGGCCTTGCCGCGCACGTGCCACGGGGTGGGGCCGGAGAGCGCGACCTCCACGCCGACGCCCATCAGGGTGCGGCTGCCCCGCTTGAGGGTGAGGCGTCCGCCGATGTCGACCTGGAAGCCGAACGGTTCGAGCTGCACCAGGGCGTCGAAGGACAGCATCCCGTCGATGCTGAAGCCGAGCGCGGCCGCGTAGAGCTCCAGACGGGCGCCGAACTGCACGGTGTTGGACGTGAGCGCGAAGTACGCCTCCAGCCGCAGACGGGGGTTGTCGCCGTTCAGCAGGGAGATCGCCAGCCGGCGCAGTTCCGGGAACCCCTCCGGGCGCTGGAAGCGCGGATGGAACCCGCCGGCCGACAGCGCGAAGCTGCTCCCGCCCTTCCAGCGGGCCCGCATCGCCATGTCGCCGGTGAGCGCGAACGCGGCGATCCGCGAGTCGTACAGGGTGGCGTCGACGGACGCCTCGCCCCGCTCGAAGTCGATCACCCCGAAGACGTCCATGTTGACGACCACCACGGCCCGCTCCTCGGTGGGGAGCGCCATCCGCAGCCTGCCGAGCAGCACCAGCCGTACCGGTGTGGGCAGTTCGAGCAGCAGGGCGAGGTCGAGGGTGAGCAGGGTGGGCGTGCCCCAGCCGATCCGGGCCATCGGGCCGACGACGTGCCGGCCCGGGGTGGGCGGGAAGACGGCGCCGAGGGTGGCGGCGATCTCGGGGGCGCGGGCCAGCGGGTCGCGGGGGAAGAGGACGGAGTCGAGCGCCTTGGTGCGGATACCGGCCCGCAGGGTGTCCACCGACACGGAGCGGTTGATGCCGATCAGGCCGCCGACGCCGTTGAGCGTGAAGCCGAACCCGAGCTGCATCGGGGTGAACTCGGCGCACACCAGGATGAGCAGCGAGAATCCGTCCGCCCCGTCGGGCATCCGGGTGGTGAGCAGGCCGACGGCGGTCAGCGCGATGCTCTCCAACTGGAGGGCGAGGACTCCCGCGTACTCCTCCTTGGCCTCGTCGAAGAAGAGGTAGCCGCCCCCGGTGACGGGGCCCGCGGCGACCTCGAGCGCGGCGCCCTTGGGCGGCGCGAAGCCGGCGCCGAGGCCGACCGGGCCGAGGTTGCCGTCCTGGGCGGACAGACCGGCCTCCAGCCCGATCCCTTCCACGGTGGCGGTGACGGGGCCGAGGGTGAGCCGGGCGGTGGCGCCGACCCGCGCGGTCAGTTCCTCGCTCTCCGCGTCGGCCAGCAACTCCAGGCGCACGGAGACGAGTTCGATGGGCCCGAGGCGGGCGTTGACCGGCAGGACGGCGTCCAGGCCGCCGGAGCCGGCGAAGGTCAGACCCCTGCGGCGGGACCAGCGCAGGCCGAGGGCGAACTCGGTGCGCAGTCCGTCGGCGGGCAGGACGGAGGCGAGGAAGCCGTCGCCGTCGCCGCCCGAGACGACCACGGCGGCCTTGTCGGCGGCCAGGCCGATCTCGACGTCGGAGGGGTCGGGCTCCCCGGGTCGCCCCTGTTCGAGGACGGCGCGTACCCAGGCGCGGAACGAGCCGATCTCCAGCCGGGTGCCGTCGGCGCTGCCCAGCAGCAGGGCGGGCGGCTCATGGCCGCCGCCCGAGGGGTCCCCCTTGCGCAGTTCCAGGCCGAGTTCGGCGCGGCCGCCGGTGGGAGCGCCGCCGGAGAAGGTGACGCCGCCCGGGCCGAGCGCGACGGCCGGGCCCGCTCCCGCGAGGTCCGCGCGCAGCACCCACTCCCCGAACTGCCGCTGGAACGCGGCGGATCCACGGGGCACCAGGACCACACCGAGGTCGCCGGTGCCGGGCGAGCCGATGCCGAGGGTGGCCCCGAGGGTGACGGCCGTCCCGGTGGCCGCGGCGGAGGGGAGCACCGGCAGCTGGAAGGTGAGCATCCGGCGGCCGAGGGCCACCGAGGCGGGCGTCAGGTCGGTGCCGCCGGTGTCGCCGAGGCCGGCCAGCACGTCCTCGACGCCGAGCGCGCGCAGCAGGTCGGCGAGCCGGGGCAGCAGGAGCGCGGCGAAGGCGTCGGCGGCCTCCTCGTCGACGAGCCCGTCCGGCAGGTAGAGGGCCCGGAGCGCTCCGACGGGGTCGCGGACCAGTTCCACCAGCCGCTCGGGGCGCAGCCGGTCCCGGGCCGTCGGGACACGGACGGCGGCGCCCTCGGCACCGATCACGGTCTCCCCCGCCGCTCCGCCGGAGGCGGGGTCCTCCTCGACGAGCACGCCGAGCAGCAGCAGGACGGAACGCAGCAGGGGGTGGTGGAGCCGCAGCCAGTCGGTGACCAGGTGCTGGACGACGTCCTCGGCGAACCGGCCGGGGTCGAGGTCGGCGAGAGCGGGCGGGACGGTGCGCACGACCTGGACGGCCGCGCCCACGGTCTCGAGCAGGTCCTTCAGACCGTCGAGGTCCTGCGGCGGGTGCTCCACCGCCTGCCGCAGGGAGCCGACCACCCCGGCGACGTCCTCGAGCCAGGCGGCGACCTGTTCCCCGGCCCCGTCCCCGGCGGCCTCGGGCCGCCAGCCGGTCGCGGCGAGGAAGCGGGCGAGCGCCATCGGGTTGGCGGCGGAGTGGGTGAGCGGCTCGATCAGCCGCAGCACCTCCTCCACCAGGGCCGCCTGGCCGTCGGCGGTCCCGGCGGGCGCCGCGGGCTGTTCCTCGGAGGCGGAAGGGGTCTCCTGCGGGGTGGTCATGCCTGGGTCCCTTCGTTCGCGGGGAGGTCCGCCGGGCCGGTGGACGGTGCGGCCTCGCGGGCGTCCCCGCCGAGGCCGGGGGCGGTGCCGTGGGTGCCGGGGGCGTGGGGGTCCGGGGCGGGCGTCCCGGCGTCGGGACCGAGGGGCAGTGGGAGGACGAAGCGGGTGAGCGGGGCGGCCGTCCTCTGCCCGTCGAAGCGCCACCACAGGGTCTGGCGCACGGCCTTGTCGTCGCCGGCGCCCCAGGCGAAGGTGACCTCGCCGATGTTGTTGTGTCCGACGATCGCCCGCCCGGTGCCCTTCACCAGGTAGGAGAAGTGGTTGCCGGAGGCGGCGGCGTAGTCGGCGACGGCCTGGCGCGGGTCGTCGGGCGGGAAGGCGACGGGGATCGTCGCGTTGGGGCGGGGTGTCGCCATGGGGTCGTCGTGCTCGACGTACTCGTACAGGCACTCCCAGTCGGGCGTGGGGCTCAGCACCTTCCGTCCACGCGGCGGTTTGACGAGCCCGGGCGACCTGGTGAGCAGCGTGCGTTGCGGCGGGTCGCCGGGCAGCCCCTCCACGTCGACGGCGATCCTGCCGCCCGGTGGCACGTTCCAGCCCAGGTGGGTGGCCCAGGGGGCGGTGAGGGCGTAGCCGAGGGTCTGCAGGGTCCTGGTGCCGCCCGACTCGTTCTTCAGGGCGCTGGCGGTGAGCTGGGCCAGGACGCCGCGCACCTTGCCCGCCGGCGCCTTGTACGGATTGACGGCGCCGTAGCGCATGCGGACGGCGAATCCGTAGTGGACGTCGCCGCCCAGCGAGATCACCCGCCGCCGCCGGACACCGTCGGGGCCGGGTGCGGCCTGGCCGAAGAGGCGGGCGAGGAACTTCTGGAAGGCGTCCTCGTCGTGGCACCAGGCCTCGCAGTCCTGCCAGAGGTAGCCCGTCTCCATGTACTTCCTGATCGCGGGCTGGGCGATCTCCTCGATCTGCGGGTGGCCGAGCACCGGGCAGGGCGACAGCAGCACGGTGACCTTCTCGGTCCCCCGGTCGGGCGCCGATTCAAGCATCGCCCGGTAGGAGGCGTCGGACCAGAAGAGCGCCGGCGAGTCCTTCGGGCCGCCGCGGAAGACGCGTTGGGTGCGGGTGTCCACGGCGACGAGCTGGTGGGCGGGCCAGTCGACGCTGTAGTGCCAGTCCATGGAGCCGTCCTCCCGCACCATGCGGCCGGAGGCGGTGCCGCTGGGCACCCCGGTGCGGCGGGCGATCACGGCGGCCGGGCCGGGCGCGGAGTGGTCGGGCTGGGCCAGGGCGGTCAGCAGGTCGCGTCCGGCCTCGCCCTCGGGTCCCGGCCCGAAGGCCGCCGGGGCGTTGCCCCAGTGCTGGAAGACCGCGTAGGCGGCCAGGCCGTTGCCGAGGAAGCGCCGGCCGTGGTCGGTGGAGCAGACGTCGTCGACCCAGGACGAGGCGATGTACCAGTCGTCGGTGATCTCGTGGTCGTCGAACATCATGTACGTCGCGGTGTTGGCGAGCGCCCGCCGCACGTCGGGGACCGTCTCCGCGAAGTTCTTGATGTGGCCGCAGCGGTCGAGGAACTCCTTGTAGACGCCCAGCGACCTCCTGCGGTGGGAGTACGCGAACCGGAGCTTCTCGGCCTGGTCCGGGTCCGGACTGCCGATGGTCCGGTAGTCGTCCTCGTAGAACTGCGGGAAGAGCCGACGCAGGTCGAACCCCTCGGGCCACAGCGTGTCCGACCAGCACAGCAGGTACATGACATAGAACTCACCGAGGGTGAGCAGGTGCGAGTGGCTGACGTCGCCGGTGAGGTGGAAGTCCTCGACGGTGAGCTGCTGCCGCTTGCCGGGCTTCATCAGCAGCAGCCGGTGCTCGCGGGGCAGGGTGGGGAAGGTCTCGTCGCGGCCCAGCAGGACGCGCCCGTACTGCGTGCACATGTGCAGCATCACCTCGGCCACGTCGTCGGCGTAGATCTGGTCGCCGGTGAGGAAGAGCTGCTGCGGGCGGTGGGCGGGCTTGCCGATGTCGGCCGCGAGGACCTGGTTGAGGATGGCCAGGGCGTCCAGTCCGGGACCGTGCGGCTTGCGGCAGGAGG
Organism: Streptomyces sp. NPDC002640; assembly: GCF_053592575.1. NCBI lineage: Bacteria > Bacillati > Actinomycetota > Actinomycetes > Kitasatosporales > Streptomycetaceae > Streptomyces > Streptomyces sp. NPDC002640. The sequence continues at coordinate 168,987 of NZ_JBSFVZ010000010.1, forward strand.
CGTGGAAGAGGCGCAGCTTCGACGGGTGGTCGGGCGGGGTGACGAAGCTCGGCCGGTCGGGCGCGCCGTCGCCGTAGAGCAGGCGTGCGCGCGCCTGGTCGCCCTTGGCGTGGACGACGCCGTCGCTGAACAGATCGGGCGCACCGGCCGGAACGGGCGTGTCCGGGGCGGCGGTGTCCGGGGAGAACCGCACGGTGTACCGGTGCACGGTCCCCGGCCGGAGCGCGCCGGCCGACGCGGGGCGGGCGGTGACCGCCACGACGTGCAGGTGTTCACCGATCCGCGCGGTCACGGCGGTGCCGCGGGCCACCGGCTCCGCCAGCGGTCCGCTGCTCCCGGTGGACACCTCCAGCGTCACCTTCCGGGCGGCCTTGAGCGCGAGGAAGACGGTCACGCCCGCCTCGTCCACGCGCCGCACCATCGGCCCGGCCAGCACCAGCGGCAGCTTCTCGACGTCCAGCGACGGCAGTGCGGGCATGCTGCCGCCGACCCCCGAATCCCCCATGGTTCCTCCGCTTCAGGGCACGGCGGAGTCCCCCCGCGCCGGAGCACCGCCGGGTGGTCGGCCACGGCGGTTCAGCAACGTCGCACAGACGGACGAGCGCGACGTGAAGACCTTCTTCACGCAATCGTCACGACGAAGACCGCATATGGCAAGAGAGTTGGACGAATCCGATCCCCGCTCCACCACAGCCACTTCACGCCAACTTCACGACTGCACCATGTGGAGGGCCGACGGCGGGAGTTGATACACCCTCACCACCCGGACGGAAATCCCGGCGGTGAGGGCCGTCTCACACGCTGAGGGCCGCCCGGACCGTCTGCTCCGCGTCCGTTCCGCCTCCGCCGGAGGAGGTCACCCGGCCCGCCTCCAGGACGTGGTACTCGCGGGCCGCTCGCATGGCGAAGCCGACGTGCTGCTCGACCAGCAGCACGGACAGTCCGCCGCGCCGGGAGAGCGCCAGGATCGTCTCCTCGATCTCGGCGACGACCGAGGGCTGGATACCCTCGGTCGGCTCGTCGAGCAGGAGCAGCCGGGGCCGGGTCACCAGGGCGCGGGCGATGGCCAGTTGCTGGCGTTGGCCGCCGGAGAGGAGCCCGGCGCGGCGGCCGGACAGCTCGCGCAGCACGGGGAACAGGTCCAGGGCCTCGGCGACGGCCTCCTTTCCGTCCGGGCGGCCGTCGGCGACGAGCCGGAGGTTCTCGGCGGTGGTGAGGTGGGGGAAGCACTGCTGGCCCTGGGGGACGTACGCCATGCCGCGGGCGACGCGCTGGTGCGGGGCGAGGCGGGTGACGTCCTCGCCGTCCAGCACGACGGTGCCGTCGGTCGGCCCGATCAGCCCCATGGCCACCCGCAGAAGGGTGCTCTTCCCAGCGCCGTTGTGGCCGAGGACGGCCGCGACGCCGTCCCTGGGCACCGCGACGCTCACGCCGTGCAGCACGGTGGTGCGGTCGTAGCCCGCCCGAACGGTGCGGATCTCCAGCATGGGTCTCACGCCTCCTCGGTGACGGTCACGGTGCGGTGCGCGGCTTCCGGAGCCGGCTCGGGCCCGGCTGCGGCCGCCGGCTCGGGCCCGGCTGCCGCGGTCGGCTCGGAGGCCCGGCCGAGGTAGACCTCCTGGACCCGGGCGTCGGCCTGCACCTCGGCGACCGTGCCCTCGCTGAGGACCCGGCCGGCGTGCAGGACGCTGACGCTGCGGGCGAAGGCACGCATGAAGTCCATGTCGTGCTCGATGACGACGACGGTGCGCTCCCCCGCGACCCGCAGCAGGAGCTCACCGGTGGCCTCGCGTTCCTCGTGGCTCATGCCCGCGACGGGCTCGTCGAGCAGCAGCAGCCTCACGTCCTGCACCAGCAGCATGCCGATCTCCAGCCACTGCTTCTGGCCGTGGGCCAGCGTGCCGGCCGGACGGTCGCGCAGTGCGGTGAGACCCGTGGTTTCCAGCGCCCTGGTCACCCGCTCGGGGACGCCCTTGCGGCGTCGCAGCAGGGTGAGCGGACTCCGGCCGGCGCCCGCCGCGATGTCCAGGTTCTGCAGGACGGTCAGCCCTTCGAAGACGGTGGCCGTCTGGAAGGTGCGGCCGATCCCGAGGCGGGCGATGCGGTGCACGGGCCGGGAGAGGAGTTCCTCACCGCCGAAGCGCACGGAGCCGCTCGCCTTCACCAGACCGGTGACGGCGTCGACCAGGGTGGTCTTGCCGGCGCCGTTCGGGCCGATGAGGAAGCGCAGGTCGCCGGGGCCGACGTCCAGGTCCACCCCGTCGACGGCCGTGAACCCGTCGAACGTCACCCGCAGATCGCGGACGGTCAGTCCCTCGCCGCTCACGCGGTGCCTCCTTTCGCAGGGGCAGTAGGGGCCGTGGGGGCAGGAGGGGCAGGGGTACGGGCCGCCGGGCCGCGGCGCCCGCGCAGGACGGCCGGCAGCGAGGCCAGACCGCCGGGCAGGAACCCGACCGCGAGGACGAACAGCAGGCCCTGGAGATAGGTCCAGGCCGCGGGCAGGGCGTCGGAGAGGGTGCTCTGCGTCCAGGCCACGGCGACGGCGCCGAGCACCGCTCCCACCAGCGAGGCCCGGCCGCCGACCGCGGCGCCGATGACGAAGCCGATGGACGGCACGATCCCGATCAGGGCCGGGGAGATGATGCCCACGGCCGGGACGAAGAGCGCGCCCGCCAGGCCCGCCATGCCGGCCGCGGCGACGTACGCGACGAGTTTGACGTTGGCCGGGTTGTAGCCGAGGAATCGGACGCGCTCCTCGGAGTCCCGTACGGCGACGAGGAGTTCGCCGTACCGGCTGACGAACAGCTGGCGGGTGGCGGCCATCAGCAGGAGCAGGGCGGCGGCGATCAGGAAGTACACGGTCCGCCGGTTGACGGGGTCGTTGAGGTCGTAGCCGAAGAAGCCCTGGATGTCGGTCAGGCCGTTGGTGCCGCCGGTGGTGGCCTGCTGGCCGATCAGCCAGATGGACAGGGCGGCGGCCAGGGCCTGGCTGAGGATCGCGAAGTACGCGCCCTTGACCCGGCGGCGGAAGACGAGGAAGCCGAGCAGCGCGGCGACCGCCATGGGCAGCAGCACCGTCGCCGCCAGGGCGAACACCGGGTCGGCGAACGGCTTCCACCACCACGGCAGCGCGGTGGAGGTGCCGTACAACTGCATGAAGTCGGGCAGGGTCTGGCCGGTGGTGGCGGCGTCGGCGAGCTTGAGGTGCATGGCCATCGCGTAGCCGCCGAGTCCGAAGAAGACGCCCTGGCCGAGGACGAGGAGTCCGCCGCGGCCCCAGGCGAGGCTGACGCCGACGGCCACGATCGCGTAACACAGGTATTTGGCCAGGAGGTTGAGCCCCGAGTCGGAGAGGAGCACGGGGGCGACGCCCATGAGCAGCACCGCTCCCAGGAGGAAGGCACCGGGCACGCGCAGGCGCCGGAGCGGTGACTCGGGACGCGCCGCCGTGGAGGCCTGGGGCGGGGAGTCCGCCGGCGTGGTGGCCGCCGGCGTGGTGGCCGCCGGCGGCGTCGTGGCGTGCGGCGGTGTCGTGGCGTCGGGCGGTGTCGGTGTCGTCTCTGTCGTCATGCCAGGCTCCTGGTGCGCAGGGTGTACAGGCCTTGGGGACGCCACTGCAGGAAGGCGACGATCGCCACGAGGACGACGACCTTCGCGACGCTCACCGTGGTCGAGTACTCCAGCACCGACTGCAGCACGCCCAGCACGAACGCCGTGATGACGCTGCCCTTGAGCCTGCCGATGCCACCGACGACCACCACCAGGAAGGCGTCGATGATGTAGTTGGTGCCCATCGTCGGCCCGATCGGGCCCACCAGGGTGAGCGCCACCCCGGCCACCCCCGCCAGGCCCGAGCCGACGAAGAACGTCGTACGGTCCACCCGCCCGGTCGCGATGCCGGACACCTCGGCCAGGTCGCGGTTCTGGACGACCGCCCGAATGCGGCGTCCGAGGGAGGTCAGCCGCAGGACCAGCGTGAGGCCGAGGACGCACAGCAGGGCGAGGCCGAGGATGAACAGCCGGTTGGTGGCGAGGGTGACGCCCGCGACGGACACGTTGCCGGTCAGCAGGTCCGGGGCGGTGGTCTGTACGTTGGGGGCGCCGAAGACGTCGCGGGCGAGCTGCTGGAGCATCAGCGAGACGCCCCAGGTGACCAGCAGGGTGTCCAGCGGCCGCGTGTAGAGGCGCCGGACGAGGAGCCACTCCAGGAGTGCCCCCATGGCGCCGGCGACCAGGAAGGCCAGCGGCAGCGCGACCAGCAGGGAGACCCCGGCGCCGCTGACGGACTGCTGCAGCACGTAGGTGGTGTAGGCGCCGGTCATGATGAACTCGCCGTGCGCCATGTTGATCACCCCCATCTGGCCGAAGGTCAGTGTCAGGCCGAGGGCGATGAGCAGCAGGACGGCGCCGATGCTGACGCCGGTGAAGGACTGGTTGAGGATGACCGTCATGGAGCGGCTCCGGGTCGGGGGCGGGGGTGCGGACCGTGCGCGGGTTCCTGCCGCGGCGGAGCCGGGGTCAGGAGAGGCCGGCCGCCCAGTCGTAGCCCTTCAGGTACGGGTCGGGCTTGATCGGCTTCCCGGAGTTCCAGACCTCTTCGATGAGGCCGTCCGCGCCGACCTTGCCGATGCGGGCCGTCTTGTGGACGTGCTGGGTCGCGCCGTCGACGGTGACCTTGCCCTCGGGCGCGTCGAAGGTGATGCCGTCGGACGCCTTCCGCACCTTGTCCGGGTCGAAGGAACCGGCCTTCTCCACCATCGCCTTCCACAGGTGGACCGAGACGTAGGCGGCTTCCATCGGGTCGCTGGTCGGCTTGTCCTCGCCGTATGCCGCCTGGTACGCCTTGACGAACTTCTCGTTCGCCGCTCCCGGGGTGGTCTGGTAGTAGTTCCAGGCCGTCAACTGGCCCTCCAGGTACTGGGTGCCGATGCTCTTGACCTCTTCCTCGGCGATGGAGACCGACAGCACCGGCAGGCTCTTCGCGGTCAGGCCGGCGGACTTGTACTCCTTGAAGAAGGCCACGTTGCTGTCACCGTTGAGGGTGTTGAACACGGCGTCCGCGCCGGCGTCCTTGACCTTGTTGACGATGGTGCTGAACTCCGTCGAACCCAGCGGCGCGTAGTCCTCGCCGAGCACCTCCATGCCGTTGGCCTTCGCGTACGCCCTGATCTCCTTGTTGGCGGTGCGCGGGAAGACGTAGTCGCTGCCGACCAGGTAGAGCCGGGTCAGGCCCTGCTTCTTGAGGTAGTCGAGGGCGGGGACGATCTGCTGGTTGGTGGTGGCCCCGGTGTAGAAGATGTACGGGGACTGTTCCAGGCCCTCGTACTGCACGGGGTAGAACAGCAGCGACCTGTTCCTCTCGAAGACCGGCTTGACGGCCTTGCGGCTGGCCGAGGTCCAGCAGCCGAAGGTGGCGACGACCTTGTCCGCGGTGATCAGGGTCTGCGCCTTCTCGGCGAAGGTGGGCCAGTCGGAGGCGCCGTCCTGGCTGACCGGCTCGAGCTTCTTGCCGAGCACGCCGCCGGCCGCGTTGATCTCCTCCAAGGCGAGCAGCAGGGCGTTGTGGACGGTCACCTCGCTGATGGCCATGGTGCCGGAGAGCGAGTTCAGCAGCCCCACCTTGACGGTGTCGCCCGAGGTGTCGGCCTTGGCGCCGGCGGCCGGAGCCGCGTCGCCGCCGGTCTTGGCGCCGCACGCGCCGAGCGCGGCGGAGGCGCCGAGGACGGATATACCCGTCAGGAGAGATCGCCTGCTGATGTCGAACCCGGACATGCGTACCTCCTTGCCCGCCCCCGAGGGCGGTGCGAAGCGAGCGGAAGACCCTGCGGAAGCGATGGAAGGAGTGGAAGCGGTGGATCGCACGCGTTCCAGGTGCGGCGACGTCGACGCGCGGTTCCCCAGCCGTTCCGGGGGTGACCTCCGGGCTGGTCGCTGACGTGCGTCCACAGCCTGTGGCGCGACTGTTGCGCCTGCGTTTCCCCGCAGTTGATGAACCGTTTCCGCCGGAGCGGGGTCCGGGCCCGGCGACCACGGTTGTCGGTGCCGTGTGGGATCTTGCGTCACATGACGGAGAGCAGCACACCTCTGGCCGGCCTGGACGCCGTGGACTGGTCGGCACTGGAGCACGCGTACGGACCCGCCGACGACGTTCCCGCGCAGTTGCGCGACCTGTGTTCCGAGGACGCCGAGGCACGCGGCAAGGCACTGCACGCCCTGTACGGCAACATCTTCCATCAGGGCAGCCGCTACCGGGCCACCGCCGCGGCGGTCCCCTTCATCGCCCGCATGGCGGCGGACGTCTCGCTGCCCGACCGCCACGCGTTCCTCTCGATGCTGGCGGCGCTGGCCGTCGGCTACGACGAGAGCCACCTGCCCGCCGGCCTGGACATCACGGGGTGGCGGCGGGAGCTCGCGGAGTTCCGGGCGCGGGACCCGGAGGAGATACGTGCCGAGCAGGACGCCTGGGTGGAGGCCGCCTCGGACGAGGGCGACCGCCGCATGCGCGAGTTGCGGCGCGACCTGTTCGACCACGAGCGGGACCTGGCGGCCGCGGAGGCCGAACTGGCGGCCTACGACGCGGTCCGGGGCCGGCTCCCCACCCTGTTGCCTCTGCTGGCCGACGACGACCCGGCCGTGCGCGCCGCGACCGCCCACCTGGTCGCGTGGTTTCCCGAGGAGGCCCCGCAGGCGCTGCCGCGGCTGCTGGACGTGCTCGGCGCCGAGCCGGAACCGGCGGTGCTGGCCACCGCGCTGGTGGCCGCGGGGCTCCTGGGGGACGCCTCGCTGGTGGACCGGCTGGCCCCGTTCCTCACGGCCGGCGAGCCCGTCGTGCGGTGGGCCGCGGCGATCGCCCTCGCCCGGCTGATCGCCACGGGCGCCGAGTGCGCCGCGAGCGCCGGCGTGCTCGCCGAACTGGCCGCGGCCCAGGCGGAGCCGCCCGAGCCCGCGGTCCCGTTCCACGAGGGTGACCTGCGGGGTTACTCCGCGAGCTCGCTCACCTCGCTGGCCGGCCGGTACCCGGACGAAGCCCTGGACGCCGTGACCGACGGCCTGTCCGCGACCTCGGGTCCGGGCAGCTTCCCGGTCGCCGAGGCGGCCCTGAGGCTGGCCTTCGGTGAGCCCGCGCCGGACGGCCTCCCCCCGTTCGGCGAACTGACCGGGCGGCAGCAGCGGTTGATCCGCGCCCTGGCCTCACTGGGCCCGGACACCTGGAGGTGGGCGAACTTCTGGGCGATCGTCCGCGCGTGGCGGCTGCCCCAGCGGCGCGAGGAGATGCGCGCCTACGCCGGGCTTCCCGAGGAATGACCGCGCGGCCGGGCACGGTGCGGCCCCGGGCGCACACCGCCCGGGGCCGCACCGTCCACCGGTGTCCCGACTCAGCGTTCCACGGTCAGGTTCCGCCGGAAGGAGCCCGGGGCGCGCAGGGCCTTCTCGATGTCCTCCAGACTTCTGCCCCGCGTCTCGGGCACCTTGAACACCACGAACAGCACGCACAGGACGTTCATCGCCGCGTACACGAAGAAGGTGCCGGAGCGGCCGACGGCGTTGATCGCGCTGAGTGCCGTGACGGCGATGAGCAGGTCGAATCCCCACACGGCCAGCGTGGCCAGACTGGTCGCCGGCCCGCGCACGGCGAGGGGCAGGATCTCCGGGGCGATCAGCCACACCACGGACTGGATGCCGATCCCGTTGAAGAGGATGTAGGCGAACAGGGAGAGGACGACCACCCACCGCTGCGTGGGTGAGTCGCCCGCGAGGAAGGCGGTGCCCAGCACGGCCATCGCCAGCCCCGACAGGGGAACGAAGAGGAGCATGGTGCGCCGGCGGCCGATCGCGTCGACGGCGAACGCGCCGGTGACACCGGCCACGACGAGCATGACCCCGATGCCGACGCCCGTGACGAGGGCGACGTCATCGCCGAAGCCCGCGTCCGACAGGATCGTCGGCGCGTAGTACACCACGGCGTTGATGCCGGTCAGCTGGGAGAACGCGGCCACGCCCAGCGCCACCACGAGGGCGGGCCGGAGCCACGGCCGGAGCAGTGCCCGCCGGTCCGCGCGCGGGGCGGACGCCGAGACCTCCTCGATGCCGGCGACCTCCGCGTCGACGTCGGTCCCGGCCGGCCGCAGCCGCCGGAGCACCGCACGCGCCTCCTCGGCCCGGCCGTGCTCGACGAGCCAGCGGGGGCTCTCCGGCAGCCGCAGCATGCCGGCCGCGAGGATCGCGGCCGGCACCACGGCCAGCGCGAACATGACGCGCCAGCCACCGAGGTCGGCGAGCAGCCAGCCGCACAGGTACGACACGAGCTGCCCGATGGCGACCATCAGCTGGAACAGCACCATCAGCCGTCCGCGCACGGCGGCGGGCGCCACCTCGGCCAGATACACGGGGACCATGTTGGAGGCGCCGCCCACGGCGAGGCCGAGGACGAAGCGCGCCGCGATCAGTGTGCCGACCCCCGGCGCCACCGCCGAGGCGAGGGCGCCCGCCGCGAAGACGACCGCCACCCACAGCACCACGCGCCGCCGCCCGTGGCGCACCGCGAGACGGCCGGACCACAGCGCCCCGACCATCGCCCCGACGAGGATGACGCCGACGACGATCTCCTGCTGCCGGGACGACAACGCGAGGTCGTCCCGGAGGTGGAGCAGGGCGCCGGAGATGATGCCCGTGTCGTAGCCGAAGAGCAGTCCGCCGAGGGCGGCGACCGCCGCCACCGCGTAGAGCTGGGCCGGCTGGCGTGCCGGGGTGCGGGCGCGGTCCGCGGACAGCGTGGCCGGCTCAGGCATCACCCATGACCAGACCCTCGATGGTGTGCTTCTGCGTCACCGGCGTGAGTTCGTCCACGACGGGGCAGTCCAGGTGCCGGCGCACCCGCTCGGGGAGCGTGTCCCAGTAGCGGCGGGTGACGGCCGTGTCGTGCCGGTCGCCGTTGGTGGCCTCGGGGCCGTCCACGCCGAGCACCAGGACCGGGCGCGTCCTGCTGGACAGGTTGGTGGTGCCGCGGTGGATGGTCAGCGCGGTCCGGGCGGAGATGTCGCCGCGCCGGGGGTACTTGCGCACGGCCCGCTCCTCGTACCGGGGGTAGTCGGACCGGGGCGGGAACATGCCGTGGTCGAACTCGGGGCTGTCGTCCCAGTGGGTGCCCGGCGCGATCTCGAAGGGGCCCATGTCCTCGGCGGTGTCCACGGCCGTGACGTTGAAGGCGAGCGAGGTCAGACGCCGTTCCCGGCGGGTCTCCTCGGGCATGGGGAAGTCACGGTGCCAGGGCTGGTTGACCGCGCCCTCCATCGGCACGTCGAAGCCCAGCTCCACGATGCGGTAGTCGGGACCGAGCACGGCGGTGCACACCGAGCGCACCCACGGGTGGTCGACCAAATCCACGAAGCCGCGGAGCTGCTCGGGATGGATCTCGACGTAGTAGCGGTTCGGTCCGCGCCCGACCGCCCCGCCCGGACGGGACATGGCCTCGTCGAACGCCGCCTCGATGTCCTCGCGGAGCCTGTCGGCCCACTCGGGGGTGAAGGCGCCCTTACGGGCGGTGATGCCGTCCCGGTAGAGGGCCTCGACGTCCGGTGACACGTCGTGCGGCAGCTCGTCGACGTTCGTCCCGGGGAACAGGTGCGTGCTCATGTGTGCGCCTCCTCGCGCGTTGGTACGCCCTCATGGTGCAACGTTGAATGCAACGTGGCAATAGGCGTCGCGCTTTCTTTGCCGAGCGTGGGGAGAGGCGTGAAAGGATGAGCAGGTGAGCAGCCGCCTGAAGGACGTCGCCGCCCGCGCGGGCGTGTCGATCAGAACCGTGTCCAACGTCGTCAGTGGCTCCGGCTCCGTCGCGGAGGCCACCCGGGCCAAGGTGCAGGCCGCCCTGGACGAGCTGGGCTACCGGCCGAACGTCGCCGCCCGCAACCTGCGCGCCGGGCGCACCGGGCTCGTCGGCCTGGCCATCCCGGAGCTGCACTCGCCGTACTTCGGCGAACTGGCCGGCCTCCTCGTGGCCGCCGCCCGGCAGCGCTCGTGGACCGTGGTCATCGACCAGACCTTCGGGGACCCCGACGCCGAGCGGCGTCTGCTGGAGGGCGCGGGGGACCGCATGGTCGACGGCCTGATCATCAGCCCGTGGTCCCTGAGCCCCGAGCAGCTCACCGCCCGCGCCCCGGAGGTGCCCGTCGTCCTGCTCGGGGAGCGCGATCCCGACGGCCGCGCCGACCGGGTGGCCGTGGACAACGTCGCCGCGGCCGACGAGGCGACCACCCATCTGCTGGAGACGGGGCGCCGCCGCGTGGCCGCGATCGGTCTCCAGCCGCACCTGCACAACGGCACCGCCCTCCAGCGGCTCCAGGGTTACCGCCGGGCGTTGCGCCGGGCCGGTCTGGCACCCGAGCCCGACCTGGAGAGGACGGTGCGCGCCCTGCACCGCGAGGACGGGGCCGAGGCCATGACCGCCCTCCTCGACGACGGGGTGCGGGCGGACGCCGTGTTCGCGTTCAGCGACGAACTGGCCCTGGGCGCGCTGCACGCGGCCCGCAACCGCGGGCTGCGCGTCCCCGAGGACCTGGCGGTGGCGGGCTTCGACGGCATCGAGGACGCCCGCTACGCCAACCCGGCCCTGACGACCGTGGTCCCCGACAAGCGGCAGATCGCCGAGCGGGCCCTGCAGTGCCTGGCGGACCGCATCTACAGCCCCGGTGCGGAGGTGCCTCCGCAGGACATCGTGGTGCCGCATCGCCTGGAGGTGCGCGCGAGCACGCGGCCGGCCGGGTGATCACGACCGGGTTCCGCCTCACTCCCCCTGGGTGTCGAACGCGACGAACCGCAGCTCCGACGTGTAGCGGTGGCCCTCGTCGTCCGTGAGCCAGGTCTGTTCCGGGGTCGGGAGCATCTCCGTGAACGTCGCCGTGGCGGACGGGTCCTTGCGGGCCAGTCGGCGCAGGGCCTTGGCCAGGATGGTGACGTAGACCGGGCTGTCGAAGTCGACGTAGAACGGGCGGGACTCCGTCGGGGAGACGACGAACACGAAGCGGGGCAGGCCGAGGCGGGTGCGCCAGTGGCGGGCCCGCACGAAGCGCCGGGCCTCGTCCTTGTCGTCGGCGAACCTGGCCTCGGCGACGGGAAGTTGCCAGGTCTCGCGGGCGACGACCATGCGGTCGACGGTGACCCGGGGTGTGTGGGCGGCCGGCGGCAGCGGCTGGAAGAGGTCCATCGACAGCGTGGTCAGGACGTGGGAGAAGACGTCGATCGCGGGGAAGACCGCGCCGTCGGGCAGCCGGACCACGAGGGCGCCGTCCCGTTCCTCGACCAGCGCGTCTGCGCTGCGCACGGCGCGGGGGCGGGCCGGGTCGGCCGTGAAGTCGGTGAGGGCGACCTGGTAGTCCTCCTGGCGTACCAGCGTGTGCCGGACGCGGGCGGAGAGCCGGGACCGGTGCTCCTTGGGGATGAGCGGCATGAGACGGGGGCCGGGGTGGTCCTGGTCGGTCAGGGCGAACAGCTCGTCGGCGTCCGGGTGCTGATGGGTGAAGAGCGAGGCGCCCAAGGTGTTGGCGGCCAGGTGGAGTTCGCCGAGGACCAGGGTGAAGTCACCGCGCGCGGCGGCCTCGGGGCCGTCGGCGGCCATCATGACGTCCGGGCTGAGGTAGCGGGCCGCCGTCCAGCCCCCGCCGCCCTCGAACTCCCGCCGTACGGGCTCCTCGAGGTCGGCGACCCGCCGGGTGACCCTGCGCGCGTCGTCCGGGACCGCGAGGATCCGCTGCCAGCGCTCGGCGAACTCCCGCTGCAACTCCCCCGCCGCCGTACGGGCGGTGCCGTGCAGCACGGGCAGGCACGCGAACCAGAAGGAGGCCAGGTCGACCGGGTCGCCGGCGGCGGCGAGGCGGTGGTGCACCGTGCGGATCTCGGTCTCCACGACGGCGGCCAGCCGGGCGGTGAGCCAGCCCGCGCTGTCCATCAGGAGCCGCAGCGGGGACAGTGCCTCCACGACGGCCGGGCCGAGCCGCGCGGTGGCCGAGCGCCGGGTGTCGCTGTAGACGAGGGCGCGGCAGGGGGCGGTGGAGGCCGACTTCTCACGGGTCGCGGCGGTGTCGGTGAGTTCGGTGAAGTCGCGCTCCACCTCCTGGAGCGCGGTGAGGAGTTCGGTCTCGTCGGTGGCCGCCGCCACCTTCGCCCTGCCCTTCTCCAGGAGGTCGAGGGCGTCGAGACCGCGTCGCCTCGGGTCCGGGTCGCCGACGGTCGACAGCCAGTCGCGCAGGGCGCGTTCGGGGTGGGTGCCGGCCGGCACCTCGAGCCGCCAGGTCACCCAGCGGCGGGCCACCAGGTCGTGCAAGGTCTGCGTCACGTCGGCGCCGGGGAGGTCGGCGGCGATGTCGCGGGCCGGGCGCACACCGTCGCAGCGGGCGAGGACCGCTGCCTCGGAGTCGGACACCGTCGTCGGGCGGCGGCCGGGCACGCGTACCTCGTTCCCGTGCAGCACGACGAACGGGACCGGCCTCGGAGCGATCCACTCCCGCAGCGCCGGGTCCGCGTCCAGCATTTTCGCCACCGCGTCGATGCCCCAACTCGCCCAGTAGACGGTCGAGTCGGCGATCAGCCCGGTACCCGGGTCGACGTGTGCGCCGGACGCCGTGCGGTCCCAGCGGCCCCAGCCGACGGGGCCGAAGAAGCCGATGGTGTCGTTCTTCACGCAGAACCGCTGCCAGTAGTGCGCGACGAGTTCCTCGCGCTGGCGGGGCATGCTGCTGCGCTTGTCGGTGTCGGGGTTCCAGCGCAGGAACGGCGCGATGCCGGAACCGAGCAGGGGGCGGTTCTGCCAGGCCAGGGCCGCCTGGAAGCGGGGCAGGGCGGCGACCTCCTGGAGGACGTGCGCGGTCTCCACGGCGGCGGTGCCCAGTTCGGCGGTGAAGGCCTCCCAGTCGGGGCCGGACAACGGCGTGTCCGGGGTGAACTTGTCGGCGGCCTCGGCGAGTCCGGGCGGGGCGAGGCGGAGCACGCCGTCGGCCGGGAACCCGGGCCCGCGCAGCGCGAACTGGTTCCACAGGCGCCAGCGGCCGAGGAACGGCACGAGGTCTTCGGACATGACGGCACTCCTTTGACGCGTGCACGGGATGAGGGGGTGAGGGAGGTGTGGTCGTGGGTGGCCGCGCCGCGGCGTGACGCGGCGGCTTCACCGGGATGGGAGGTTCTGCGGTGTCGGTCGGTGCCTGCGGTCGGTGGGAGCGGCGGGCGGCCCGGGTGCGTGCGCCTGTCGGGCTGTGTCGGGTCGGCGCAGGCACCGCGGGGCCCGCCGCGTCGGCTCTCCCGTCAGCCGCGGCCGAAGTCCGCGTCGACGACCTCGGCGAGGTCGTGCGGCGTCGGGTACGCGAAGACCAGGGAGACCGGGATGTCGTCGGAGCCCAGCGCCTCCTGGAGACGGCCGGTGATCTGGAAGGCGGTCAGGGAGTCGCCGCCGGCCTCGTAGAAGTCGGTGTCCGGGGTGAGCTCGGGGTGGTCGAGGACGTCGCGGAAGATGTCGACGAGCAGGTCGAGGGTGCTGACGGCGATGGCGGTGTTCTCGGTCATGGCATGTCCTTCCGGAGGGTTGCGGTTGCGGTGAGGGTGTGGAGTCGGGCGGTGGTGTTGCCGCCGGAGACGACGACCACCGCGGCTTCGCGGCGGCCGTCGCGCAGGGCTCCGGCGAGGGCGACGGCGCCGCTGGGTTCGGCGTCGACGCCGTGGCGACGCAGCAGGGCGGCCGCGGCGAGGATCTCGGCCTCGCCGACGGCGACGAGGTCGTCGACCCGGTCACGGATGATCGGGTAGGTGAAGTGGCCGGGCCGCTGGCCGCGCAGGCCGTCGGCGACGGTCCGGGTGGGCGGCAGCTGGACCGGGTGTCCGGCGGCCAGGGAGCGGGCATAGCGCGGGGTGAGCGCGGGTTCGACGCCGACGACGCGGACGGGATGTCCGGCGGCGGCGAGGCAGACGCCGGCCAGGAGGCCGCCGCCGCCGACCGGGACGTAAACCGTCTCGGTGTCGGGGGCGTCGGTGAGCAGTTCCGCGCCGACCGTGCCCTGGCCCGCGATCACCAGGGGGTGGTCGGAGGAGGGGACGAGGGCGGCGCCGGTCGTCTCGGCGAGCGTCCGGGCGCGTTCCTCACGTTCGGCCACTCCCCCGCCGACCTGGACGATCCGTGCGCCCAGGGCGCGGATGGCGGCGGCCTTGGCGGGGGCCGCGCCGGCGGCCAGGACGACGGTCAGTTCCAGTCCGAGGGTGCGGGCGATGCGGGCGAGGGCGATGCCGTGGTTGCCGGAGGAACCGGTGACGACGCGGTCGGCGCCGAGGGCGAGGACGGCGTTGGCGGCGCCGCGTGCCTTGAAGGAGCCGCCGGTCTGGAGGTGTTCGGCCTTCAGGAGCAGGCGTGGCCCGCGGACGGTGGTGGCCGGGCCGGGCAGCAGGGGCGTGCGCACGGTGTGCGGGGCGATGCGGGCGGCGGCGACGGCGAGGTCGGCGGGCCCGTGGACGCGCAGCGCGGGGTGCGGGGCGGCGGCGAGCGTGGTCGTGCGGCCCGGGGTCGTCGGGTGGCTCGTGGCCGTCGGGCGGCCCGGGGTCGGCGGGTGGCTCATGGTCGTCGGGCGGCCCGTCGTGGTCGGTGTGCTCATGCGGTGCTCCCTGCGACCAGGCGGCCACGGTCCGCCTTGCCCCCGCGGGTGGTGGGCAGGGCCGTGTGGCGCAGGAAGCGGCGCGGCATCAGGTGCGGGGGCAGGGTGCGGGCCAGGTGGCCGCGCAGGGCGGCGTCCGGCGTCGTGGGGTCGCCGGTGACATGGGCGGCCAGGTACACGCGGCCCCGGTCGTCGGTGTGCGGGGTGACGACGGCTCCGCTCACGGCGGGGTGGGTGAGCAGCGCGCCCTCCACCTCGGCGGGGTCCACCCGGTAGCCGCGGATCTTGATCTGGCGGTCGCGGCGGCCTTCGTAGCGCAGCCCCTGCGGGGTCCACCGGCCCAGGTCGCCGGTGCGGTACATGCGGGAACCGGGCGGACCGTAGGGGTCGGGCAGGAAGGCGGCCGCCGTGCGGGCCGGGAGCCCTCCGTAGCCGCGGGCGAGGCCCGTGCCGCCGATGTAGACCTCGCCCACGGTTCCGTCGGGGACGGGGCTCAGGTCGGGGCCGAGGACGCGGACGGTGGCGCCGGTCCGGGGCAGGCCGACGACGTCGTGGGCGGGGTCGGGGTCCGCCGGGACGTCGTGGCGGGTGGTCGTCATGGTGCACTCGGTCGGCCCGTACTGGTTGACCAGCCGGCCCGGGACGAGGGACCGGCCGCCCGCGGTGAGGAAGGGCCGCAGGGACTCGCCGCTCGACGCGACGAGGGTGACGCCGGCCAGCGGGTCGGGCAGGTCGCGCTGTCCGGCGAGGTGGGTGAGGAAGGAGGGGGTGACGCTGAGCAGCGCGGTGACGCCGTGATCGCGTACGGTGCGGACGAAGTCGGCGGGGCGAAGCAGCCGCGCGCGCTCCACGAGGACGACGCGGGCCCCGGCCAGCAGGGGCGCGAAGGTGTCGCGGATCGAGGCGTCGTAGCCGAGCGGGGCGGTCTGCAGGGCGACGGTGTCCGGGCCGAGTCCGAAGGCACGGGCGGTGTCGCGGAGGTAGGTGTCGAGGGCCTGGTGCTCGACGAACACGGGACTCGGTTCGCCGGTGCTGCCGGAGGTGTGGCTGACGTAGGCGAGGGCGTGGGGGTCGACGGACGGGAACGCGGAGGCGTCGGCGACCGTGGCGCCCCAGGCGTCGGCGACCGTCGCGCCCCGGGCGTCCGCGACCGTCGCGCCCGAGGGGCCGGCGACCGTCTCGCCCGGGACGTCGACGCCCGTCACGTCCGAGGGGGCGATGCCCGTCGCGTCCGAGAGGTCGACGGCCGGAGCGCCCAACTCGACGCACGGTAGCCCGAGTTCGAGTGCGGCCGCGTGGGCCGTCGTGGTCAGCAGGAGGCGGGCGCCGGCGCTGCGGACGAAGGAGGCCAGCCGGTCCCGCGGCTGGGTGACGTCCAGCGTGAGGAAGGCGGCGCCGCAGCGCAGGACGGCCGTCATGGCCGCGACCGCGTCCAGGCCGTGTTCCACGGCGACGGCGCAGACGGTCTCCGGGCGTGCCCCGTGTGCGCGCAGCAGCCGGGCCAGTTCCTGTGCCCGCCGGTCGAGCTGCCGGTAGGTGACGGGACCGTCCGGGGTGTCCAGGGCGATCCGGTCCGGGTGTCGTGCGGCGTGTTCGGCGAGGTCGGCGGCGAGGGTGCGCATCACCGGTCCCCCTCGGCGGTGACGGTCCGGTCGACGGCGACGAAGCGGAGTTCGGAGGTGTAGCGCCGGCCGTCGGTGTCGGTGAGCCAGGCCTGTTCGGGGGTGGGGAGCATCTCGCTGACCTTCAGCCGGGCGTCCGGGTCGGTGCGGGCGAGGCGGCGGGCGGCCTTGGCGAGGATGGTGGTGTAGACGGGGCTGTCGAAGTCGACGTAGAACGGGCGGGGTTCGGTCGGGGAGACGACGAACACGAAGCGGGGCAGGTCGTGGCGGCGCTGCCAGTGGCGGGCGCGGACGAAGCGCGCGGCCTCGGTCTTCTCGTCGGCGAAGTCGACTTCCGCGACGGGCAGTTGCCAGGTCTCGCGGGCCAGGATCATGCGGTCGACGGTGATGCGCGGGGTGTGGTCGCCCTCGGGGCGCAGGGTGAAGCGGTCCATCACGCGCTGGGTGAGGGTGTTGGCGTAGGCGTCGAGGAGGTCGTAGCGGGTGCCGTCGGGCAGCAGGACGGTCAGCCTGCCGTCGACGTCCTCCACCAGGACGTCGGCGCCGAGCGCGGTGCGCGGGCGGTACGGGTCACCGGTCTGGTCGACCAGCGCCACGTAGTGGTCCTCGTCGCGGTCGAGGGAGGGGCGGCTGCGGGTGGACCACTTGAGCGGCAGTTCCTTGGCGAGCATGGGCAGCAGCCGGGGGCCGGGGAAGTCGCGGCCGGTCTCGGCGATCAGCTCGTCGCGGTCGGGGTGCTGGTGGACGAAGAGGGAGGCGCCCATGGTGTTGAGGGCGCTGTGCATCTCGCCCAGCACCAGTTCCACGTCCCCGCGGGCCAGCGCCGCCTCGTCCTCGGCGACGACGAGGACGTCGGGGCTGAAGTAGCGGGCCAGCGACCAGCCGTCGCCGGGCTCCTCGAACTCCTCGCGGACGCGGGCGGCGAGTTCGGCGGTGGTCAGCCGGACGCGGCGGGCCCCGGACGGGATGTCCAGCAACCTGGCCCACTTGGCGCGCAGTTCGCCCTGGACGGCGTCGATGAGGGCGCCGGCCTCGGGGTGCGGGGAGGGCAGGGTGTGCAGCCACAGGGTGGCGAGGTCGACGGGGCCGTCGGCGGCGAGCCGGTCGTGGACGGCGCGCAGGCGGGCGCGGATGCCGTCGGCGAAGCGGTTGGTCATCCAGCGGGCGGCGGTCAGGCACAGCTGCAGGGGTTCCAGGTGGGCGAGCAGGCCCGGTCCGGCGGTGGCGGTGGCGGCGCGGCGGGTGTCGGAGTAGACGAGTCCGCGGCAGGGGGCGGTCCGGGCGCCCTTGGCGCGCTGGGCCTCGGCGTCGGTGAGGGTGGCGAAGTCGGCTTCCAGGGCTCCGATGGCGCTGGTCAGCGCCTCGGCGTCGTCGCCCGCGTCGGCGACGGCGTCGCGGCCGCGCTCCAGGACGGCGAGCTTGGCGAGGGCGCGGTCGCGGGCCTCCTCGTCGGGGACCCGTTCCACGATGGCGCGCAGGGCGCGGTCGGGGTGGGTGTCCGCGGGCACGTCCAGGCGCCAGTGGACCCAGCGCCGGCGGACCAACTCCCGGACGTAGGAGGTGGTTTCGTCCTCGGTGAGGTCGAGGGCGGCGGCGATCTCCGGCACCGGGCGGGTGCCGTCGCACAGCTCCAGGACGGCCGCCTGGTCCTCCGTCACCTGCTGCGCGGGCCGACCGGGCACCCGCACGGTGGTGCCGGCGGTGCGGACGATGGAGACGCGGCGCGGCGGGATCCAGCGCATCAGCGCGGGGTCCTCGGCGAGCACCTTGGCCAGGGCGTCGATCGCCCAGCCGGAGAAGTACACGGCGCTCGCGGCGAGGAA
Organism: Streptomyces sp. NPDC002640; assembly: GCF_053592575.1. Classification (NCBI taxonomy): domain Bacteria; kingdom Bacillati; phylum Actinomycetota; class Actinomycetes; order Kitasatosporales; family Streptomycetaceae; genus Streptomyces; species Streptomyces sp. NPDC002640. Next base: position 187,059 of record NZ_JBSFVZ010000010.1, read on the forward strand.
GGTGTCTCCGGCGCGGGTGGAGACGGCGTCCGTGGCGGCGAGGTCCCAGCGGCCCCAGCCGACGGGCCCGAAGAAGCCGATGGTGTCGTTCTTCACGCAGAACCGCTGCCAGTAGTGCGCGACCAGCTCCTCGCGCTGGCGGGGCATGCTGCTGCGCTTGTCGGTGTCGGGGTTCCAGCGCAGGAACGGCGCGATGCCGGTGCGCAGCACGGCCGGGTTCTGCCAGGCCAGGGCCGCCTGGAAGCGGGGCCGGGCGGCGACCTCCTGGAGGTGGCGGGCGGTGTCGACGGCGGCGGCGGCCACCTCCTCGGTGAAGCCGGCCCACTCGGGGCCGGCGAGGGGGGCGCCGGGCCCGAACTTGTCGGCCGCCTCGGCCAGTCCGGGCGGGGCGAGGCGCAGCACGCCGTCGGCCGGGAAGCCCGGACCGCGCAGCGCGAACTGTTCCCACAGCCGCCAGCCTCCGCCCGGCAGCAGGACAGGTGCGTGCTCGTCCGACATCGCGTGCTCCTTCCGGAAAGGGGGTGCGGGGAGGCGACCGGCCCCGGGGCGGACGGTGGCCCGCCCCGGGTTCGCCGGGTTCTCCGGCCTGGCAGCACGGTCCCGCGCGGCGGGGTCGCGCCGACAGAGAAGATCCGGCAGCAACACGTGCCGCGGGGTCGGCGTGTTCGTCCCTGACCGCGGTGTGCGGGGCCGGTGCACGCTGTCGGCGTCGGCCGTGACCTGCGGCCGGCCCCATCACCAGCGGGAGGTTCACCGTGACGCAACCCGACATCGCGAACGGCACGGACGCCGAGGAGGTCCGCCCGGACACCGACGAGGAGTACCTCGTGGTGCGCAACGACGAGGAGCAGTACTCGATCTGGCGGGCGGACCGTGAGCTGCCCGCGGGCTGGTACCCGGAGGGGGTGCGCGGCGGCCGGCAGGCGTGCCTGGACCACATCGAGGTGATCTGGACGGACATGCGTCCGCTGAGCGTGCGCCGACGGCTGGCCGGGGCACATGCCTGAGGGACTCCCGGGCAGGCTCCCGGGACACTCGGCCCACGACCCGCCACCAGGGGCGCTGACGTCAGGCACCGCGATGCCGGGAGCCCCGCCACCACGAGGCCCGACGCCGGGAGCTCCGCTGTCCGCTCCCGCAGCGCCGCCGGTTCTGCAGCAACGGCTGTGTCCGGCGGTGCTGGACCTGTCGGGGCTGCGGGACGGATCCGCCGCGCCGGGTCCGCGTGCCCTGCGTGCCCCGCTGGAGCTGTACCTGGCCCGGGTCGCGGAGCAGGACCCGCAGACCCTGCGGCGCGCCCGCGAGGTCCTCGACGCGGAGGAGCGGGCCCGTGCCCGCGCCTTCCGGCACGACCGGGACCGTGACGCCTACGTGGTCGCCCACGCGGCGCTGCGGAACGTGCTGAGCGTCGTGACGGGGGTGCGGGCCGACGCCCTGGCGCTGACCCGTGAGCCCTGCGCGGGCTGCGGCGGGCCGCACGGGCGGCCGGTGCTGTCCGCGTCGGGGGTGCACTTCTCCCTGTCGCACAGCGGCGGTCTGGTGCTGGTGGCGCTCGCGCCGGCGCCGGTCGGGGTGGACGTGGAGGAGCTGGCCACCGTCAAGGTCATGCTCAGCGCGCAGTCCGCGCTGCACCGGGCGGAGGCGGACGAGCTGGCGCGACTGCCCGCGTACGGCAGGCCGGCCGCGTTCACCCGTGCCTGGGTGCGCAAGGAGGCCTACCTCAAGGGCCTGGGCACGGGTCTGGTGCGCAACCCCGCGCTCGACTACCTGGGCACGGGCCCGGTACCCGCGGACCCGGCGCGGGGGTGGGCGGTGCGCGACGTCCTGGTCCCCTCCGGCTACGCGGCCGCGGTGGGACTGCGCACCTGCTGACCGCGCGGCAGCGCGGCGGGGAACGGTCGACCACCGTTCCCCGCCGCGCTGCCGGCGTTTCGTCACGGTCGTGCGCGAGCGCCCGGACGTTGCGTCCCGAGAGGTCCGACCCGCGCGCCGCCTTCACGGACCGCGCACACTTTCCACCGTGGGGCCCGGAATACGATCGCGCCCGTGACAGCTCCCGGACCCACCATCGTCGCCACCTCGGGCGGCTCCCGCCCCGGCAGCCGTACGCGGCTGCTCTTCGACGCCCTGGTGCACCACGCGGTCGACCTCTCCGGCGCGCACGGCCGACGGCCGCGCGTCCTCCACGTGGGGACGGCGGCGGGGGACTCCGAGATGGTCGCGGCACGGGTCTCCGAGGCGGCCCGGGTGGCGGGCTACGACCTCACACCGCTGCAGCTGTTCCCCATGCCCAACGTCGAGGACGTCGAGGCCACGGTGCTCGACCAGGACGTGGTGTGGGTGGGGGGCGGTTCGGTGGCCAACCTGCTCGCGGTGTGGCGGGTCCACGGCCTGGACGCGATCATGCGGCGCGCCTGGCGGTCGGGGGTGGTGCTCGCCGGGGTGAGCGCCGGCTCCATCTGCTGGTACCAAGGCGGCGCCACCGACTCCTTCGGCCCCGGACTGCGCGCCGTCACCGACGGACTGGCGCTGCTCCCCTACGGCAACGGCGTGCACTACGACTCCGACGAGGGCCGCCGCCCGCTGATCCACCGGCTGGTCGCCGACGGCACGTTCCCCGAGGCGCACTGCACCGACGACGGGGTGGGCCTGGTCTACCGCGGCACCGAACTGGTCGAGGCCGTGGCGGAGTTGCCGCGCAAGGCGGCGTACGTGGTGCGGCGGGAGGACGGCCGGGCCGTGGAGGAGCGGATCGAGCCGCGCCTGCTCCGGTCGGCGTGACCCCGGCCCCGTGCCGGCGGTGGCGGGGCGCGCACGACCGCGCGGGGCGACGGGCGGTCCGCCCCGGCACCCCCGCACCGGGTCCGCGTCTTCCCGTGCCCCGCGTCGCCGCACCCGCGCTCCCGCGCAGCCGCGCACCCTCGCACCCGCCCCCGACCGGGACCGTGCCGGACCGGACCGGGACCGGGACCGGGACCGGCCTCAGGACGGGCTCAGACCAGGCCCTGGCGTACCGCGTGGGCGACCGCGTGGGCGCGGTTGCGGGCCTGGAGCCGGGTCATCAGCTCGTAGATGACGTTCTTGACGGTGTGTTCGGAACAGTGGAGGAGCAGCGCGATGTCCGCGTTGCCGTGGCCCTCGGCCATCAGCCGCAGGACGGACGTCTGCCGTGCGGTCAGGGCCGGCATCCCCCGGCGCGTCGGACCGTCGGACGTACGACCGCCGGTGCTCAGCACCCCGGACAACTCCGGGTAGGGGATGCTCGGATGGGGGTGCGCGGCCCGGTGGACGGCCCTGAGCAGGCTCTCCTCGGCCAGTTCGGCCGCGCCGATCACGACCGCTCCCGCGCGCAGGATCCGCCGCCGCCCCTCGGGGGCGACGCTGTCGCAGACGAACAGGAGGGGTCCGTGCGGGCGCGGCGCGCGCAAGGCCTGGTCCGCGTCGGCGGCGACGATCACGGTGACCGTGACGCAGGAGGCCGGCTCGTCGGCGGCGGACCGGAGTCCGGCGCGTTCGGCGAGCGCGCGGACCCGCTCCGCGCCCGGCGCCGGCACGATGCGCACCACGACGGCGGGGGCGGCCGTGGCCGTGGCGCCGGAGGACGCGGCGATGACGGGCGGCGCCGTCAGGGTGGCGGTCACAGCAGACCCGCCCGGAGCGCGTAGGCGACCGCGTGGGCGCGGTTGCGCAGCCGGAAGCGCCGGGTGATGTCGTGCACGACGGTGGTCACGGTGCGCGGCGAGTAGGCGAGCCGCCGGGCGATCTCCGCCGTCTCGTGGCCGTCGGCCACCAGGCGCAGCACCGACCGTTCCCGCTCGGAGAGCATGCCCTCGCTCCAGCCGCCGCCGGAGCCGCGCACGGGAGCCTCCGGTTGGTCCAGCAGTTCCTCCAGCAGGCCGGGTGGCAGGGTGCAGTCGTCGCGCGCGGCGGCCAGCACCGCGTGGGCGAGGCGGGAGGCGTCGGCCTCGCGGCGCAGCAGCAGGCCCCGGGCTCCGGCGGCGAGCGCGTGCAGGACGTCTCCGGAGGCGAGTGCGCCCGCGACCAGGACGACGGCGGGGCGGTGGGGCTGGGTGCGGGTGGCGCGCACCATGTCCAGCTCGGCGGGGCCGAGGCGGTCGACGGTGAGGACGGCGACCCGCGCGTCGGCGGGCTCGCACACGGTCAGTTCGGGCCGGACGAGCAGGGTCGCGCGGATGCCCGCCTCCAGCACCGGGTCGAGTGCGACCACACTCACGGGTACGGGTGCTCCCATCTGCTGCTCCTTGGAGGTTCGTGCGCCCCTTCGACTGAGCGGGCGGGTCTGGCGTGGGGACTGGGGACACCGTGCCTTCCCCATGACCGCCGGGGCATCGGTAGACGGACCCCCAGATTTGCGCGCCGGGCGCGTCCGGGCGCCCGGGTCGTGGGGGTGGGGCGGTCGCTCGGGCGGGGCGACGGCCCGGTGCGGACCCGGCCGGCGGCGCCGACAGGCCCTCCCGGGGGTGGGCGACCGACCGTCTGGGGGTAGGGGCCCGACCATCGGGGGGTGGGCAACCGTCCCTCTGGGGGTGGGCGACCGACCATCGGGGGTGGACGACCACCCCTCTGGGGGTGGGCGACCGTCCCCCTGCGGGCGGGCATGGGGAGGCGCCCCCACCCGGGCGCCCGTCCCCTGCCCGCACGGCCCGGCGCACCAGCGGTCCGCGCGTCATACGTACCCATGGGGGGATGCCCTCCCACCTGCGGTTTTCTCCCGCCGTCCCCCATGCCCCCACCCCTGGGGAACGGCCGGGGAGAATATGGGGGACGGTTACCCATGTGGGGGGCGGGGGAGGTCTGCGACCTTCTTCTCGTGACCGACACAGCCAGCCTCCCGACTCCCCGGATCACCGGACTCCCCGCCACCTGGTGGGCCCCGGCGCTGACCCTCACGGAGCGGCTCGCCGCCCCCGGGCTCCCCGGGCCGGCCGCCGCGACCGGCGCCGCCGGGCCGCTGCCCTGGGCGGTGGGCGACGCCGAGGGCTTCGCCCTCCGGCTGGACCGGCTGGGTGTGGACGACGCCACGGCGGCGGCCCTGGCCGCCGAGCCCGCCGGGCGTCTGGCTGAGCGGGCCGTCGAGCCCGACTGGGTGTCCTACGCGGAGGAGGTGCTGGCCGCGGCCCCCGAGGGACTCCCGGAGGTCGAGGCCGAGGTCCAGGCCGACGGCGAGGGTCCCGACGCTTTCGCGCCGGCCGTGCGCCCGCTGGTCGCCGTGGCCTCCGCCCGTCTGGCGGACCGGATGGCCGGCGTCCCGGACGCCGAGGCCACCGTGTGGCGGGACGCGTTCACCCGCCGTCTGACCCACCAGCTGGTCCGGCTCGCCGCCCGCACGCTGGCCCAGGAGCTGCACCGGGCCCGGCGCTCCGGACGCCTGGCGGGGGCCGGCCCGCGCGAGCGGTTCGCCTTCTTCGCCGCGACGGCCGGCACCCGGCGGGGACTGTCGAACCTGTTCACCGCCTACCCGGTCCTGGCGCGGATGCTGAGCCGGACCGCGCTGGACGCGACGGAGGCCGCCGCCGAACTCGTCGCCCGCTTCCGGTCCGACCGCGCCGACCTGGTCGCCGACCTCCTCGACGGCCGGACGCCGGGCCCGCTGGTCCGCGTCGACCTCGGCCGCGGCGACGCCCACCAGGGCAACCGGTCGGTGGCGATCCTGCGCTTCGCGGACGGCCGCCGCCTCGTCCACAAGCCCCGTCCGCTCGACCAGCACGCCCTCCTCGACGACCTGGTGTCCTGGCTCAACGCGAAGGTCCCCGGCCTGGGGCTGCGCACCCCGCGCACGCTGCGCCGGGAGTCCCACGGCTGGCTGGAGTTCGTCGAGCACCGCTGGTGCTCCTCGGTCACCGAGACCGACGCCTTCTACCGCCGCCAAGGCGCCCTGCTGGCCCTGCTGTACGCGGTGGACGGCGCCGACATGCACTACGAGAACGTCATCGCCCACGGTGACCAGCCGGTCCTGGTGGACGCCGAGACGCTGCTGCACACCGGCCTCGGCCAGGCCCTCACGGCGGGCGCCGACCCGGCGGCTGACGCGCTGGCCGCCTCCGTCCACCGCACCTGCCTGCTCCCGCACCTGCTCATCGGCGAGCACGGCGCGCTGGACATCTCCGCGCTCGGCCGGGACACCGACGGCACCTTCCCCAGCGAGGGTCTGCGCTGGGAGGACTCCGGACTGGACACGATGCGGGCGGTGCGCGGGCTGCTGGCCAGCCCCGCCGCCCAGAACCACCCGCTGCCGCAGGGCACTTCGCTCTCCGGCGCCGACCACACGGCGGCCCTGCTGGAGGGGTTCCGCGCCGCCTACGCGGCGATCGCCGCCCACCGCGGCGAACTGCTCGGCGAGGACGGCCCGTTGTCCCGCTGGGGTGACCGTCCGGCCCGGCTCATCACCCGTGCGACCCGGCTGTACGCCACCCTGCTGGAGGAGTCCACCCACCCCGCGCTGCTGGGCGACGCCCTGGCCCGGGAAGGGGTGTTCGCGGTGCTGTGGTCGGAGTCCGCGCAGGACCCGGCGCGCGAGCGGCTCGCCGAGCACGAGACGGCGGCGCTGTGGCGCGGTGACGTCCCCTTCTTCACCCACCGGCCCACCGGCACGGCGGTGATCGCCGACGACGGGGCCCTGCTGCCCGGTCTCCTGCCGGTGGCCGCCGTGGCCGCGGTGCGCGAGAAGATCGGCCGCATGGAAGAGGTCGACTGCCTCGACCAGGAATGGATCATCTCGGCCACTCTCGCGGTGCGCGGGGCGGGTGCACCGCTGGACCGCCCCCGGTCGGAGCTCGCGCCGGCCCCCGTGCCGCCGGTGGAGCCGGAACCGTCCCGGCTGCTGGCCGCCGCCTGCGGGATCGCCGACGAGATCGTGGCCCGCTCGGTCCGCGGCGGCGACCGCACCAACTGGATCGGTCTGGAGCGGGTGTCGGGCGACCACTGGGCCGTCCTGCCGATGGGGGCGGGCCTGGCCCAGGGCTACTGCGGAGTCGCCCTGTTCCTGGCCCACACCGAGGCCCTCACCGGCTCGGGACGCTACGGCGCGGCGGCCCGCGAGGCGGTGCGTCCGCTGCCGGCCCTGCTCAAGGCGCTCGCCGAGGACCCCGAGCTGAGCGCGGCCGCCGGCCCCGGCGCCTACGACGGACTCGGCGGGATCGTGTACGCCCTGGTCCGGCTGGCGGGGCTCCTCGACGAGGGACTGCGGGCGTGTCTGCCGGACGCGCTCACCGCCCTCGGGCACGCGGTGGCGGCCTGCGCCGACCCCGGTCTGGCCCAGGGGCGGGCGGGAGCCCTGGCCGCCGCGGTCGCCGCGTACGAGGCCACCGGTGACCCGGCGGCGCTGCGGCTGGCCGACCGGATCGCGGATCTGCTGCCGGGGGCACGGCCGGAGGGCCCGGTCACGTCCGCCGTGACCGGTTCCGACGCCCCGTCGTCCGCAGGGCTCGCCGACGGCGCCGCCGGCATCGCCTGGGCGCTGCGGCGCTACGCGGACCACCGTCCCGAGCGTGCCGCCCGCGCCCGGCGCACGGCCGACGCCCTGCTCGACTCCGGTGCGCACCACGGCGATCCGGCGGACCTGACCTGGTCGCACGGGCTGGCCGGACGGGCCGCCACCGGGCTGCCGGACCCGGCCGGACGGCCGGACGACACCCGCCCGTCCGAAGCCTCCGTCCGGCTCGCGGGCGCTCCCGTCGGCCCCGACCTCAGCCTCGCCCAGGGCGTCCTCGGCCGGCTGGAGGCCCTGACCGTCCTGGCAGAACAGGGCGACGGCACGGCCCGTTCGGCGCTGCGACGGCACACCGGTCACGTCCTCGCCCTCGTCGAGGCACAGGGCCACCGCTGCGCCACCCCCGACCACGTCCCCTCCCCCGGGCTGATGACCGGCCTCGCCGGCATCGGCTACGGACTGCTCCGCCTGGCCCACCCCGGGACCGTCCCGTCGGTCCTGCTCCTGCACCACCCGGACCACTGACCCGCCCCGGCCACCGACCCATCCGCACCGGACCTTCGGCGCCACCCGCACCACCCGCACCGCCCGCACCACCCGCACCCGCTCGTCAGCACCACGGCACCTCCCCGCATCCGAACCCGCGCGCCCCGCACGGGACACCAGAAGGGACCACCGTCATGGACCAGCACCTCGCCGCCGACTCCACCGAGTTCACCGCCGTCGAGTCCGCCGAGTCCGCGCACACCGAGCGGGACGCCGCGGGCGGCATCGCCCTCTCCGGTCGCAACCGCGCCTGCGCCCGCGCCCGTGTGCTGGCCGGCATGGTCCTCACCAGCGGCATCGTCATCACGCTGAGCAGCCTGGACACCTCGGTCTCCGGCCCCGCCTGACCGGCGACGACCGGCCGCGAGGCGTGACGGCGCGGGCCCGCTGGTGCGGGCCCGCGCCGGTGCGTCGCCGGACGGCCGGCGAGCGATCGCCGGACGGCCGGCGGCGCTCACCGACCGGTAAACCGTGCGGGCGCTGCCCGGTAACCGTGCGGGCGCCGGCCGGCTGTCGTCCGGGCCCGCCCGACTCCCCTCGGCACACGCGCGGTTGCTCCCGGTCCCGGCGCGACCTGCCCCCGGCCGACTCGGCCGATTATCATCAGCGTTCATGCGTCCCCCTACGCCTTCCCTGGTCGGGCGAGACCCCCAACTCACGCAGCTCGAGCGCTCCCTGGTCGTCGCCAGGCAGGGCATGGGCAGCGTCGTCTTCCTGGTCGGCGAGGCCGGGGTCGGCAAGTCCCGGCTCGCGGCGGAGGCGGTGGGCCAGGCCGTGGGCTCCGGAATGCGGGTGCTGCGCGGCCGGAGCAGCACCACCGGTCCCGCCGTGCCGTTCCGGCCGCTCACCGAGGCGCTGATGTCGCTGTTCCGCGGCGGCGATCCCCTGGACGACCTCGCGCTCGGCCCCTACCGTCCGGTGCTGGGGCGGCTGATCCCGGACTGGGACACCGGGGAACGCGACAGCAGTTCCATGGTCATCCTCGGCGAGGCCGTGCTGCGGCTGCTCATCGCGGCCGGACGCGGCCGGGGGCAGCTGCTGCTCCTGGAGGACCTGCACGACGCCGACCCCGAGACGCTCGGTGTCCTGGAGTACCTGGTCGACAACCTGGCCTACACGCCCGTGCTCCTGGTGGCGACCGTGCGCACCGACATCAGCGACGCGCTGGACCTCGCTCAGTCCGCCCGCCGTCGCGGGGCGGCCACCGTGGTGGAACTGCCGCCGCTGACCCGTCCGCAGGTGCACGAGGTGATCGCCGCCCAGCTCGGCGTGGACGGCCCCGACGACGTCCCCGCCGAGGTCCTGGACCGGCTGTGGGAGGACAGCGCGGGCAGCCCCTACCTCGTCGAGGAACTGCTCCAGTCCATGATCGGCTCCGGCGCCCTGGTGCAGGGTCCCGGTGGCTGGCATGCCGTCGGCGACCTGCGCCGTGACGTTTCCTCGACGCTGGCGCGCGGCATCCTGCGCCGGATCGACCGGCTCGGCGCGCAAGGGCTGACGCTGCTGTCGGCCGCCGCGGTCCTGGGCCGCCGCTTCCCCCTCTCGGTGCTCCAGCGCGTCACCGGGGTCGACGACCGGACCCTGCTCGGCCATCTCCACGCCGGCGTCGCAGCCCGCCTGGTGGTCCCCGACGAACCCGCGCCCGACTGGTACTCCTTCCGCCACTCCCCCACGCTGGAGGCCCTGTTCACGCAGATGACGCCGGGCCAGCGCGCGGAGCTGGCCCGGCGGGGCGCCCAGGCCGTGGAAGAGCTGCACCCGGCGCTGGAGGGCGACTGGTGTGCGCTGGCGGCCGGTCTGCGCTGCGAGGCCGGCGACCGGGTCGAGGCAGGGCTGCTCTACGCCGACGCCGGTGGCCGTGCCCTGGCGGCGGGCGCCCTGAGCTCGGCGGTGACCCTGCTCAGCCGGGCCGAGTCGCTGCTCGCCGAGGGGGGCGATCCGCAGGCGCGGGCCGCCGCCCTGGAGAACCTGCTCCCCGCGCTCGCCGAGGCCGGTGACTTCGCCCGCGCCTTCGACCTGGTCGACGACCTGCACGCGCTCGGCGGAGAGGGGCTGAGCCCCGTCCGGCTGGCGACGCTGCACGCCCGGCTGGCCAAGGTGGCGCACACGGCGGGCCGGTGGAGCGACGGCAACCGGCAGGTCGCCCGCGCCCGCGAGGTGCTGGCGGGCACCCCCGACGAGGCCGCCGCGGCGGCCGTGGACGTCACCGCCGCCTACCTCGCCCTGGACACCCCCGGCCCCGACCGGACCCAGCACGCGGAGAAGCTGGCGCGTTCCGCCGCCGACACGGCCGAGCGCCACGGGCTGCCGGTCGTCGCCTGCCAGGCGTGGGAACTGCTCGCCACGGTCGCCCGCGAACGGGACCCGCAGGAGTCGGAGGCCATGCTCGGACAGGCGATGTCCGCCGCCGAGCGGCACCGGCTGCCGTTGCAGCGCATGTACGCGGCGACCCGCATGGGCGGCAACGCCTGGCTCGCCGAGGGAGACACCGGCGGGCTGGTGTCGGCCCGCGAGGAGGCGTTGCGGCTGGGCTCGGTGAACATCGTGCACACCGTCGACGGCATCCTCGTCCTGGACGCCGTGCTGCGCGGTCAGGACGGCGCGGCGCGCGAGGCCGCCGCGGAGTGCCTGGCCGTCGTACGCCGGCTGCGGCTGGCCCCGGCCGTGCGGTACGTGCTGATGGCGCAGGCCACGCTGGAGGCCCACCGCGGCGACCGGCAGGCGATGGAGGCGACGCTGGCGGCGTTCACCGAGTGGGACGGCGCCGGTTCGCAGGAGGAGCCGCTCACCAGGGGTCTGGCGGGCGCGTTCTGCGCGCTGCTCGAGGAGAACCGGGAGCTGGCCCGCCAGGAGTTGGTGGCGGTCAAGGCCATGGAGGCGGACAACCCCTCCACGTACCACCTCGGCGGCACCCATGGACTGGGGCTCCTGCTGGACGTGCTCGAAGGCGGCGCCGGCCGGGCCCACCACGCGGAGATCACGGCGACGGCGAAGGCCCGCATGCGCTGGAACCGGCAGTTCGTCCACCTCGCCGAGGCCGTCCTGCTGGGCCGGGAGGGGGCCGGCGCGGACGCGGCGGCCGCCGTGGAGCGGGCGCTGGCGGTGGCCGAGCCGTATCCGCTGGCCCAGCACCTGGGGCTGCGGCTGATCGCGGACGCCGCGCACCAGGACGGCTGGGGGGACCCGGTGGGCTGGCTGCGGCGCGCCGAACACTGGTTCCACGAGCGGGACGTGGCGGCCGTCACCGGCGCCTGCCGGGCGGGGCTGCGCCGTCTGGGCGCCCCGGTGCACCAGCACCGCAGCGGCACCAGCGGCATTCCCGAGCAGCTGCGCACGCAAGGGGTGACGGTCCGGGAGTTCGACGTGTTCCGGCTGCTGGCGGAGCGGCTCAGCAACAAGGACATCGCGGACCGGCTGTTCATCTCGCCCCGGACGGCGGAGAAGCACATCGCCAGCCTGATCACCAAGACGGGGGCGGCCAACCGCGCGGACCTGTGCGCGCGGTCGGCCGCCCTGCGCTCGGGCTGAGCCGCCCGGGGCGGGTCTCAGCGCATCTCCCGCACCGCCCGTGATCCGAGCACCGCGAGCCCGGTGACCGCGAGGACCGCGGCCACCACCCCGAACAGGGCGAGGTGTCCCGTCCCGGCCAGGGCGCCGCACAGGATCAGCGACAGGGGGGCGGCGGCGTAGCCGAGGACCATGTCGACGGAGACGACACGGGTGAGGACGTCCTGCGGGATGTTGCGCTGGATCCAGCTCAGTCCGAACACGCCCTGGTAGCCGATGGCGAAGCCCATGGCGAGGACGGTCGCGACGACGACCGGCGTGCTGTCGGCGAACCCGAGGACGGCCATCCCGGCGCCCAGCCAGCCGGCGAGGCCGGCGACCAGGAGCCCGACGCGGGGCCGTCCGCCGACCGCCCCGCCGACGAGGGTGCCGAGGACCGCGCCACCGGCCAGGGCGCCGTTGAGGACGCCGAGGGTGGCCGAGCCGCCGCGCAGCACCTGGTCGGCGAGGGTGGCGAAGCCGACCGTGAAGGGGCCCGCGTAACAGAAGTTGACCGCGGTGTCGAGGGCGACGATGGTGCGCAGACGCGGGTCGCGCAGGGTGAAGGTGACCCCTTCGCGGATGCGCGCGCCGAGGGAGGGGCCCTTCTCCCGCGGCGCGGCCTCCGGCGCGGCCTTGGGCGTGTCGGGCCGCGGGCGGGTGCGGATGCGGGCGACGCACAGTCCGCACAGGGCGAAGCAGACGGCGTCGACGAGGAAGGCGACCGGCGCCTCGGTGAGGGCGATGACGACACCGCCGACGGCGGGGCCGAGGACGGCGGCGGTGCGCGCGCCGGCACCGAGCAGGGCGTTGGCCGGGGCGAGCAGTTCCTCGTCGACGACCGACGGCAGGATGGAGACGCGGGCGGGCTGGAAGAAGGCGTCGACGGCGCCGAAGGCGGCGGCCGCCGCGCACAGCATCCACACGGTGAGGTGTCCGGTGAGTCCGGCGACGCCGACGGCGGCCATCAGGGCGGAGCGGGTCCAGCTGGAGGCCACCATGAGGGTGCGGGTGGACCAGGTGTCGCCGAGGGTGCCGCCGACCAGGGTGAGCAGGGCGCGGGGCACGGCCTGGAAGGCCAGGACGTAGCCCAGGGTGAGGGTGGAGCCGGTCAGGCTCAGGGTGATCCAGGAGAAGGCGACGACGCTGAATCCGTCGCCGAGCAGGGAGAGCGCCTGCCCCGTCCACAGCAGGCGGAACGAGCGGTGCCGGGCGGGCGCCCACAGCCGCGGGCGGTCCGCGGCGAGGGTCGTGGCCATGGGGGTGCCTCTCTTCGGGGACGTGTGCGGTCCGGTCAGTAGTGGACGGGCAGGGCGGTGAGGCTGCGGTTGAGCAGGGACGGCTGCCAGGAGAGCCGTGCGGGGTCGGCGAGGGCGAGGCCGGGCCGCTCGCACACGAGCGTGCGCACGGCGCACACGGCGACGAGGCGGGCGAGCGCGGCGCCGATGCAGAAGTGGGCGCCGAAGCCGAAGCCGAGGTGGGTCGCGCCGCTGCGGGTGACGTCGAAGCGGCCCGGGTCGGGGAAGCGGGCGGGGTCGCGGTTGGCGGCGGCGGTGACGAGGAAGATCCGGTCGCCCGCGCGCAGGGTGTGCCCGCCGAGCTCGAGGTCCTGGGCGGCGGTGCGGATGGACATCTTCGACGGCCCGTCCAGGCGCAACGTCTCCTCCACGGCGCCCTGGGCCAGGTCCGGTTCGGCGCGGACGGCGGCGAGCTGGTCGGGGCGGGTGTGCAGGGCCAGGACGGTGTTGGCGATGAGGTTGCTGGTGGTCTCCCCGCCGGCGAACGCCATCTGGGTGAGCATGCCGACGAACTCCTGCTCGCTGACGGTGTCGCCGACGCGGCCCTCGGCGAGGACCTGGCTGATGAGGTCGTCGCCGGGCTCGGCGCGCCGCCGTTCGACGAGCGCGCCGAGGTAGTCCTCAAGGCTCACCAGCGCCTGGAGGGAGGCCCGGTACTCGCTCTCCTCCTGGGCGGTGCCGAGCACGAGGTCGGCGACGCGGGCGTTCCAGTACCAGAAGGAGGGGCCGTCGGTGGGCGGGATGCCGAGCCAGCGGGCGAAGACGAGGGCGGGCAGCGGTTTGGCGACGTCGGCCATGAGGTCGCCGCTGTGGCCGGGCGGGGCCTTGCGGGTGAGGACGGCCCGGGTGACCTTCTCGGTGAAGGCGCTGTAGCGGGTGACGGCGCGGGCGGCGAAGGCCTCCTGGAAGACCTGGCGCAGCCGGCGGTGCTGGGGCGGGTCGTTGAAGACCATCCAGCGGGACAGGATGGAGAAGGCGCGCTCGGCGTCCTCGCGGGCTCCCTGCGGCACGGCGTCCATCAGGGGGCGGACCCGGTCGGCGGAGACGGCACGGTCGCGCAGGCAGCGCATGACCTCGTCGTAGCCGGTGACGAGCCAGGCGTGGTGGAGCGGGCTCCACTGCACGGGGTCGCTGTCGCGCAGGGCGTCGAGGTGGCCGTAGGGGGCGGCGACCAGGTCGGGGGCGAGGAGGTAGCGCTCGGTGGGGGCGGGGGCGAAGGTGGTCATCGGGCCTCTCCGGTCTCCAGGGCGGCGAGCAGGTCGGCGATGCCGGTGACCTGGGGCTCGGCCATCATCGACATGTGGTCGCCCTCGCTGATGTGCAGGGTGAGCCCGCCGCGCGCGGTGGCCCGCCAGCGTTCGACGTAGGTGTCGAAGTCGACGTCGAGGCCGGGCATCGGGACGCCGCGGGGCAGGTCGGCGGCCTCGCTGCCGACCACGAGGTGGAGGTGGCCGGGGTAGGGGCGGACCTCGTAGGCGGCGAGTGCGGCGAGCAGGGAGTGCCAGACCTCGATGGGGGCGCCTTCGACGAGGGCGGCCTCGGCCGGGCTCATGCCGGCGCCGAGGAGGGTGGCGGTGAGTTCGGCGACGGCGCGGTCGCGCTGCGGGGAGTCGGGCATCTCGCGCAGCCGGTCGCGCTGGCGCTGGGCCTCGCGCAGGTCGCGGGTGACGCCTTCGAGGCGGGCGCGGGCGGCGGGGTTGGGCAGGTAGGGCTCGATGAGGACGAGCGGGGCGACCGGGTGGCCGGACTGGTGCAGCTGGGTGGCCATCTCCAGGGCGATGTTGGCGCCCATGGACCAGCCGAGCAGGGCGTGCGGGCCGGGCGCCGCCCGGTCGGTGATCTCGGCGGCGTAGTTCGCGGCGATGCCGGTCACGGTGCTGGGGTCGACGCCGCCGAGCAGTCCGCGGGCCTGGAAGGCGTGGACGGGCCGGCCGGGCGGCAGGGCGCGGGCGAGCGGCACGAACCAGGCGGCGCTGCCGCCGGTGGGGTGCACGCACCACAGGGGTTCGCCGTCGCCCTCGCGCAGCCGCACCTCGGAGGTGACGGTCCGGGGCAGTCCGGCGCCGACCGCGCGGGTGGCGTGCGCGGCGAGACGGGCGAGGGTGGGGTGTTCGATCAGGTCGCCGACGGTGACGGGCAGTCCGCGTCCCGCCGCCATCAGGGACACCCGGACGGTGGACAGGGAGCTGCCGCCGATCCGGAAGAAGTCGTCGTGGACGCCGATGCGGGACAGGCCCAGCACCTCGCGCCAGATCTCGGCGAGGATCCGCTCGGCGGGAGTGGAGGGGGCGACGTACGCGGTCTCGTCCTGGTCGAGTTCGGCCGGCGGCAGGGGCAGCGCCCGCCGGTCGATCTTGCCGCTGCGGTTGACGGGCATCTCGTCGAGGAGGACGAAGCGCGAGGGCACCATGTAGCCGGGCAGTCCGGTGCGCAGGGCGCCGCGCAGGTCCTCCGGGGTGTGCCGGCCGCTGTCGTCGGTGACCAGGTAGGCGACGAGGGCGGGTTCGCCACCGGGCAGGTCGGTGCGGTGCAGGACGACGGCCTGGCGGACGCCGGGCAGTTGCCGCAGCGCGTGCTCGATCTCGCCGAGTTCGATGCGGAAACCGCGCAGCTTCACCTGGGCGTCGCGGCGGCCGAGCCATTCGACGGTGCCGTCCGGCCGGTAGGCGCCGAGGTCGCCGGTGCGGCACAGCCGCTCGCCGGGTGCTCCGTAGGGGTCGGGGACGTAGGTGGCGGCGGTGAGGCCGGGCCGGCCGAGGTAGCCGCGGCCGACGGCCCGTCCGCCGAGGTGGATCTCGCCGGGGACGCCGACCGGGACGGGCTGGAGGTCGTCGTCGAGGACGTGGACGCGGGTGTTGCGGATCGGGGTGCCGACGGGCGGCCGGCCCCGGCCGGGGGCGAGGTCGGCGGCGACGGACCACACGGTGGTCTCGGTGAGGCCGTAGACGTTCTGGAAGCGGCGGCCCCGTGACCAGCGGTCGGCGAGTTCGGCGGGGCAGGCCTCGCCCGCGACCTGGAGGACGCGCAGGTCGGGGAAGGTGTCCTCGCCGAGGACGGCCAGGGCGCTGGGCGGGAGCATGCCGCCGGTGACACGGGCCTCGCGCAGGGTGCGGGCCAGGTCGGGGCCGGGGCGCAGGTCCTCCTTGGGGGCGGTGACCAGGCGGCCGCCGTTGGCGAGGGACCAGGTCAGTTCCAGGATGGAGGCGTCGAAGCCGAAGGAGGCGAACTGCAGGACGCGGTCCTCGGGGGTGGGGTCGACCAGGTCGCGCTGGCCTTCGAGCATGTTGGACAGTCCGCCGTGCGCGATGGCGACGCCCTTGGGGACGCCGGTGGAGCCGGAGGTGTAGATCAGGTAGGCGAACGTGTCGGCGTCGGGCTCACGGCCGGGCACCGGTCCGACCGGCTCGGCGGGCACGTCCAGGTGGAGGGTGGGGCCGTCGAAGGGGACGGCGCCGTCCAGCGCGCGCTGGGTCAGCAGCACCCGCATACCGCTGTCCTCGGCCATGAACGCGAGGCGCTCGGTGGGGTGCTGGGGGTCCAGCGGGACGAAGGCGCCGCCGGAGCGCAGCACGCCGAGCGCGGCGCGGACCCAGTCCGGCCCCCGGTCGACGCAGATGCCGACGACGCTCTCGGGTCCGATGCCGAGCAACCGCAGGCGGCGGGCGATCTGTTCGGCCTGCTCGTGGAGCTCGGCGTAGGTCACGACCTGGCCGCGGTGCTCGACGGCGACCGCGTCCGGGGTGCGGGCGGCCCATCCGGCGACGTGCTCGTGGAACAGCAGCGGCGAGGAGGGCAGGTCCGGGCCCGCGGCCCACCCGAGGACCGTCTCACGGCCGGCGCCGGTGGCGGCGGGCCGGCGGATCCGGGCGTGCGGGTCGGCGGTCATGGCCTCGAGCTGGGCCACGAAGACGTCGGCGACCTGTTCGGCGGTGGCCGGGGCCACGTACGCGGGGTCGGCGTCGAGGGTGAAGGCGTTGACACTGGCGTTGACCAGCAGCGGGAACATGGTGCGGGCGATCTCCAGGGAGTCGTCCCAGGAGTCGTGCGCCAGGCGGTGGAAGTTGACGTAGTTGAAGACGGTGTCGGTCAGGTTCGGTTCGGTGGGCCGCAGTTGGGCGATACGGACGAGCGGGACCCGGCGGTGCGGCAGCATCTCCTGTTCGGCGCCGAACACGTCCCTCAGGTAGGTCAGCCAGTCGCCGCGCGGGCGCTCCACCCCGAAGGGCACGGTGTTCAGGAACAGTCCGCGCATCCGGTCGGCGCCGGGCACCTCGGGGCGGCCGTTGGTGACCAGGCCGATGCTGTGGCCCCGGACGCTGTCGTCGCGGTCGGCGAACAGGCTCATGGTGTGGTGGAAGGCGGCCAGCAGCACGGTGCGGCGGGGCACGCCCGCCTCCTTGGCGAGGCGTCCGATGCGTGTCGCGAGGTGGGCGTAGGAGCGGCGCACCTCGTGCACCGGCGGTCCGTCCACGGCGGCCGCGTCGGTGCGCCGGCGCAGGGTGACCGGGCGCAGCAGGGCGAGCCGGTCGCGCCAGTAGGCCAGGGAGTCCTCGTCGGCGAGCGCGGCCCGCTCCAGGGCGACGTACTCGGCGAAGGCCGGGACGCTCGGGGGGCGGGGCGTGGTGCGCCGGGTGACCGCCTCGCGGTGCAGGGCCAGCAGGTCGGCGACGAGGGAGGTCAGGCTCCAGCCGTCGAGGACGACGTGGCAGTCGGTGAGGACCAGGCGCAGGTCGTGGTCGGTGACGTGGTGCAGGTGGATGCGGACGAGGGGGGCGGTGGCGAGGTCGAAGCGGCGGTCGAACTCGGCGTCGACGAACCGGCGCAGCCGCTCGCGCTGCTCCTCGCGGGGCAGCCCGCGCAGATCGGTGTAGCCGACGGGCAGGTGCGCCGTGCGGTGGACGAGCTGGAGGGGTTCGCGGTGGCCGACGAGGTCGACGGAGGTCCGCAGGATCGGGTGGGCGGCGACGACGGCGTCGACGGCGGACTGGAACGCGGCGGCGTCGAAGCCCTCGGGGACGGTGATCTTCAGGTCGGTGACGTTGTGGTAGGCGCCGCGCCGGTGGTCGGCGAGCATCTCGTGGAGCATGCCGGCCTGGAGCATGGTGAGCGGGTAGGCGTCGGCGAGGCCGTCGGGCAGCCGGTCCCGGTCGGCGGGGTCGACGAGGGAGAACGGGGCGACCGGTTCGGGGGTGTCGGTGGCGTCGGTGACCAGCTCGGCGAGGTCGGCGAGGGTGCGGGCGCGGAAGACGTCGGCGACGGAGAAGCCGAGTCCGGCGAGCCGGCCGACGCCGACCAGGCGCAGGGCGAGGATGGAGTCGCCGCCGAGGTCGAAGAAGTTGTCGGTGCGGCCGACCCGTTCCACGCTCAGGACCTGCCCGAACACCTCCGCCAGGGCCTGCTCGGTCGGTCCCTGGGGGGCGACGTGCGCGGCGGAGGCCTGGGTGGTGGTGGGGCGCACGGCGGTCAGGGCGGCGCGGTCCACCTTGCCGTTGGCGGTCAGCGGCAGGCGCTCGTGGCGGACGAACAGGGCGGGGACCATGTACTCGGGCAGCGTCAGCCGCAGTCCCTCGCGCAGGGCGGGCGCGTCCAGGGGGCGGCCCTCGGGGGTGACGACGTGGGCGACGAGGCGGGCGGCGCCGCCGTCGCGCCGGGCCACCACGGCGGTGTCCGCGACGCCGGGCAGGGCGCGCAGGGCGGTCTCGATCTCGCCGGGCTCGATGCGGTAGCCGCGGATCTTGACCTGGTGGTCGGCGCGGCCGACGTAGGCGAGCTGTCCGTCGGGCAGGACGCGCACGAGGTCGCCGGTGCGGTACATGCGGGAGCCGGGGGTGCCGAAGGGGTCGTCGAGGAAGCGTTCCGCGGTCAGCTCGGGCCGGTTGCGGTAGCCGCGGGCCACTCCCCCGCCGGCCACGTGGAGTTCGCCGACGGTGCCGTGCGGGACGAGGCGTCCCCAGGCGTCCAGGACGTAGCCGTGGGCGGCGGTGAGCGGGTGGCCGACGGGTGAGCGGACGTCGCCGTGGACGTCGTCCTCGGTGATCGTGCGGATCGTGACGTGGACGGTGGTCTCGGTGATGCCGTACATGTTGACCAGCTCCGGCCGCGGCCCGGGGGCGGTGAACCAGTCGCGGTAGTCGCGCACGTCGAAGGCGTCGCCGCCGAAGACGACCGTCCGCAGGGCGAGGTCGGTGAAGTCGGCGCCGTCGCGGGCGAGGTGGGCACGCAGGCCCTTGAAGGCGGCCGGGGTCTGGTTGAGGACGGTGACGCCCTCCTCGCGCAGCACCCGGTGCACGGCGGCCGGGTCGCGCACCTCGTCCCCGGTGAGGACGACGACGCGTCCGCCGGTGGCGAGCGGGGCCCACAGCTCCCAGACGGAGAAGTCGAAGGCGGGCGAGTGCATCAGGGTCCACACGTCGGCGGGACCGAAGTCGAAGTGGTGGTCGGCGGCGCCCAGCAGCCAGGCCAGGTTGCCGTGGGTGATCTCCACGCCCTTGGGGCGGCCGGTCGAGCCGGACGTGTAGATGACGTAGGCGAGGTCGTCGTGGGCGGGGAGGACGTCGGCGGACGGCACGCCCTCTGCGGGGACGCCCTCCCCGGCGGTGCCCTGCGCCACGGAGTCCCGCTCGGCGAAGTCCCCCTCGGCGGAGCCCAGTTCCAGCAGCCGGACGGGCAGGCCCTCCACCGCGTCGCGGGTGGTCGCGTCGGTGACGATCAGCTCGATGCCGGAGTCGGTGACGGTGTACTCACGGCGCGCCCTGGGGTGCGTCGGGTCCAGCGGCAGGTAGGCGGCTCCGGCCCGCCAGACGGCCAGGAGGGCGACGGCGAGGTCGGGGGTGCGGTCCAGACAGACACCGACCAGGGCGCCCGGGGTGACGCCGGCAGCGCGCAGCCGCCGCGCCAACGCGCTCGCCCGTGCGTCGAGTTGGGCGTAGGTCAGGCTCCGGCCCGAGCCGGTGACGGCTCGCGCGTGGGGTGCGCGGACGATGTGTCCGGCGAGCCGCTCGGCGGCGGTGCGCGGCGGCGCCGCGGGCGTCTCGATCCTGCGGGCGGGGCCGTCCGGACCGAGCAGGCGGGCGCGTTCGGCGGCGGTGAGCGGGTCGACGGTGCTCAGGGGCGCGTCGGGGCGGCTGCGGAACGCCTCCAGGAAGGCCACGGTGTGCTGGGCCAGCGCGGCAACGGTCTCCTCCTCGAACAGGTCGGGGCGGTAGACGAAGGCGAGTTGGGTGCGCCCGTCGCCCTCGCGCAGGTCGAGGGTGAGGTCGAACTTCGCGGTGGTGAGCCCGATGCGGTACGGCGTGCCCTCGGCCTCCCCGAGGGCGAGCGTGCCCGCGCCGGTCTCGGTGTGCGTGTAGAGCACCTGCACCAGCGGGTTGCGGGCGAGGTCCCGTTCGGGGCTGAGGGCCTCGACGACCTTCTCGAAGGGCAGCGACTGGTGCGAGAACGCCTCCAGGACGCGGTCGCGGGTGCGGTCGAGGAGCGTGGCCGGGGACGGGTCGTCGGCGAAGTCACCACGCATCACCAGGGTGTTGACGAAGAACCCGACGAGCTGTTCCGTCTCGGCCCGCTCGCGGTTGGCGACGACGGTGCCGACGGCGATGTCGTGCTGTCCGCTGTGGAAGGCGAGCGCCGCCTGGAAGGCGGCGAGCACGGTCATGTAGGGCGTGGTCCCCGCGGTGCGGCCCAGGGCGGCGAGGCCGTCGGTCAGGGCGGCCGGCAGGGTGACGGTGTGGACGGCGCCGTGGCCGGCGGGCGTGTCGGGGCGCGGGTGGTCGGTGGGCAGGTCGAGCGGGGTCAGTCCGGCGAGCCGGGAGGTCCAGTGGTCCAGGGCCTCGCCCTGGTCGGCGGAGCGCTGCCAGAGGGCGTAGTCGGCGTAGTCCAGGGGCAGTTTGGGCAGTTCGGCGTCGCGGCCCTCGCGCCGGGCCCGGTACAGCTCGGCGAGGTCCCGCACGAGGACGTCGAGGGACCAGCCGTCGGAGACGATGTGGTGCATGGCGAGGACGAGGACGTGGTCGTCGTCGGCGGCGCGCACCAGGGTGGCCCGGAAGGCGGGTTCGCGGGCGAGGTCGAAGGGGCGCAGGGCGGCGGCGTGGACGGCGGCGTCCAATTGCCGGGCGGCGGCGTCGACGACGTCGAGCACCGCGTCGCCGGCCGGCAGGACGCGCTGGTACGGGACGCCCTCGTGCTCGGGGAAGACGACGCGCAGCTGCTCGTGCCGTACGACGAGGTCGGCGAGGGCGGCGCGCAGGGCCGGCAGGTCCAGGGGGCCGCGCAGCCGCCAGGCGGCGGGCAGCAGGTAGGTCGCGGCGCCGGGGTCCAGGCGGTCCAGGAAGTACAGGCGCTGCTGGGCCGGGGACAGTGGGGTCCGCTCCGGGCGGGGCCGGACGCGGACGGGGCCGTCGTCGCGGGCGGCCGAGCGGCCGCGCAGCCGCTGCTCCAGCAGTCGCCGGGCGGCCGGGGAGAGGCCACCGCCGGCGGGCTGGGGGCCGGGGCGCACGTCGGACGTGGTCATGAGGGCACTCCGAATCTCAGGGTCTGGGGCAGAGCTGCGGGCTGAGGGTGAACCGGACGGCCGTCGGCGCACGGCCGTCCGGGGTCGACGGCGGGGTTCGGCCGTCCGGGATCGGCGGCGGGGTCCAGCCGTCCCGGATCGACGGCGGGGTTCGGCCGTCCGGGATCGGCGGCGGGGTTCGGCGGCCGGAGTCCGGCAGTCAGAGCAGGGCGGTCAGAGCTCGGCGGCCGGAGTTAGGCGGTCAGAGCTCGGCGGTCAGGGACAGGTCGATCTCGTCGTCGCTCATCTGCGAGATCAGCTCCAGCAGACGGCGTTCCACCTCGGCGGCGAGCCGCTCCACCGTGGGGTGCTCGAACAGGTCGCGGACCTGGAAGGGGCAGTCGAAGGCGGTCCGGAGCCGGGAGGCGACCGACACCGCGCGCAGGGAGTGGCCGCCCAGCGCGAAGAAGTCGTCGTGGACGCCGACCCGCGGCAGGTCGAGGACCTCGCACCAGATCTGGGCGACGACCGTCTCGGCCGGTGTCCGCGGCGGCACCAGGGTGGGCGCCTCGCGGAGCTCGGGCTCGGGCAGCGCCTTGGTGTCCAGCTTGCCCTGGACGGTCAGCGGCAGGGCGTCGAGCAGGACGAACGCCGAGGGGACGAGGTAGTGGGGCAGGTGGGCCCGGCAGTGGGTGGCCAGGGACTCCTCCAGGAGGCCGTCCCCGGCGACGTAGCCGACCAGCGCGGGCTCGCCGTGCAGGGTGCGGACGACGACGGCCGCGCCGCGCACGCCGGGGTGGGCGCGCAGGACGGCCTCGGCCTCGCCCGGCTCGACCCGGAAGCCCCGGATCTTGACCTGGTCGTCGTTGCGGCCGATGAACTCCAGCTCCCCGGAGGGCAGTCGCCGCACCACGTCGCCGGTGCGGTAGGCCCGGGCACCGGGTCCGCCGTGCGGGTCGGGAACGAACCGCTCGGCCGTCAGGGCGGGCCTGCCGAGGTAGCCGCGCGCCAGCTCCGGGCCGCCGACGAGGAGTTCGCCGGGGACGCCGTGCGGGGCCAGGTCGCCGCGCGTGTCGACGACGTAGGTGCGCCGGCTGCCCAGCGCCCGCCCGATGGGCACCCGGCCGTCCGGCCGGGCCCGCAGCGTGTGCGCGGTGGCGGAGATGACGGCCTCGGTGGGCCCGTAGGTGTTGACGACCGCGACGCCGGGCAGGTGGGCGAACCAGCGCTCGAGCGGGTCGGCGGGCAGCGCCTCCCCTCCGGTCACCAGCAGCCGCAGGGAGCCCAGGCGGGGCGCCAGGGTGTCGAGGCGGGCGACGACCTCGGCCCAGTACGACGGGGTGAGTTCCATGACGGTGATCCGGGCCTCGGCGACCCGCTCGGCCAACTCCTCCGGGGCCCAGATCTCGTCGGGCCGCACGTGCACGCTCGCGCCGGCGCTCAGCGCGGGCAGCGTCTGTTCGAGCGAGGCGTCGAAGGAGGTGGAGGCGAAGGTGAGGACGCGGTCCCGGTCGGTCAGCGCGAACAGCTCGCGGGCGGCGGCGACGTGGGCGTCCAGGGCGTGGTGTGCGACGCCGACGGCCTTGGGGCGGCCGGTGGAGCCCGAGGTGAAGATGACGTAGGCGAGGTCGTCGGGCCGGGGGGTGTGGCGCGGGCCGTCGGTGCGGGGCGGCACGTCGTCGAGGTCGACGCGGCGGGCGTCGAGGCCGTCCACGGTGGCGCGGGTGGCCGCGTCGCACAGGACGTGCCGCACCCCTGCCTCCCGGAGCATGTGCTCCAGCCGCCGGGCCGGCAGGTGGGGGTCGAGCGGGACGTACACGCCGCCCGCCTGCCAGACGGCGAGCATGGCCGCGACGGCTCCGGCACCCCGGCCGACGCACACGCCGACCGGATCCGCCGGGGAGACGCCCGCGGCCACGAGCGCTGCCGCGATCCCCCCGCTGCGGGCGTCGAGCGCGGCGTAGGTGAGGGTGGTGCCCTCGCAGGCGAGGGCCGTGGCCTCCGGTCGTCCCGCCACCGCGAAGGCCGGCGCCGGCGGGGCGTCGTGGCCCGCGGCGGCGAGCAGGTCGCGGCGCTCCTCCGGCGAGAGCAGGGGCGCCTCGTCGACCCGGGTGTCCGGGGAGTCGACGAGGGTCCGCAGGAGGCGTCCCACGTGTTCGGCGAAGCGGACGGCGGTGGCCGGTTCGAACAGGTCGGCCGCGTACTCCACGTTGAGGGCGAACCCGGCGTCCCGGACCACGAAGGTCGCGGTCAGGTCGAACTTGGCCGAACTCCACGGCAGGGCGAGGTCGTCGGCGTCCAGGCCGGGCAGCGCGGAGCCGCCGCCCGCGGAGTCCTGGACGTCGACCATGACCTGGAAGAGCGGGTTGCGGGACAGGTCGCGTTCGGGCCGCAGCCGTTCCACGACCTTCTCGAACGGCACTTCCTGGTGGCCGAAGGCGCCGAGGACGACGTCCCGCACCCGGTCGACGAGGCCGGCCAGGGTCGGCCGTCCGGACAGGTCGGTGCGCAGGACGACCGTGTTGACGAAGAAGCCCACCAGCGGCTCCAGTTCGAGCCGGTCGCGGCCGGCGACGGGGGTGCCGACGCAGATGTCGTCCTGTCCGGTCCAGCGGGCGAGCACGGCCTGCGCCGCCGCGAGCAGCACCATGAAGCGGCTGGCCCCGTGCTCCCGGGCCAGGTCGTCGACCCGGCCGACGAGGTCGTGGGGCAGGTCGATCTCGACGGCGCCTCCCCTGCCGGTGAACGCGGCGGGGCGGGGCCGGTCGGTGGGCAGGTCGAGCACCGGCGCACCGTCGAGTGCGGTCTCCCAGTAGGCGAGCTGGGGCTCCATGGCGCCGCTGTCGGCGCGGTCGCGCTGCCAGACGGCGAAGTCGCCGTACTGCACGGGCAGCGGCGGCAGCGCGGCGCTGCGGCCCCGCAGGCGGGCGTGGTAGTGCCGGGCGAGTTCGTCGAGCAGGACGTTCTTGGACCAGCCGTCGGTCACCGCGTGGTGCAGGCTGATCAGGACGACGTGGTCGTCGTCGGCGAGCTCCCACACGCCCGAGCGCAGCAGGGGCGGCCGGGCGAGGTCGAAGCGGCGGGTGGCGAAGGCCGCGGCGCGCGGGCGCAGTTCGGCCACCCGGTCGTGTCCTTCGGCGGCCTCGGGCGCCCGCTCCCAGTGCAGCGGCACGCCGACCGGCGGGCACACCTCCTGGACGGGGCGTCCCTCGTGCTCGATGAGGGCGGTGCGCAGCACCTCGTGGCGGGCGACCAGATCGTCGAGGGCCTGTTGCCAGGCGGTGCGGTCCAGGCCGCCGCGCACGCGCCAGCAGTACCAGAGGAGATAGGACTCGCCGGTGTCGGAGGTGCGGTCCAGGAACCACAGCCGCTCCTGGGCGAAGGAGAGCGGCAGGGGCCGGTCGCGGTCGACGGGCACCACGTCGGCGGCCCCCGAGACCCGGGCGCCGGCCACGACGGGCGCGAAGCCGCGGACGGTGGGGTGTTCGAAGACGGTGCGCAGCTCGACCTCGCGCCCCAGGCGCTGGGCGATGCGGGAGACGGCCATGGTGGCGAGCAGGGAGTGGCCGCCGAGGTCGAAGAAGCTGTCGTCGAGTCCGACCCGGTCCAGGCCCAGGACGTCGGCCCAGACCTCGGCGACGATCCGCTCGGTCTCGTCGCGCGGCGCGGCGTAGGCGGGCCCGGAGGCGCCGCGGGTGTGCGCGGGGTCGGGCAGCGCGGAGCGGTCGAGCTTGCCGGAGACGCCGACGGGCAGCGCGTCCAGGACGACGAAGTCCGAGGGGACGGCGTGCTGCGGGAGGTGGCGGGCGCACCAGGCGCGCAGCGCGACGCGGTCGGGGGCCGGTTCGCCGTCCTCGGCCGGCACGACGTAGCCGATCAGGCTGCGGCCGGTGGCGCGGTCGGGGCGGGCGGCGGCCTGGGCGACCTGCGGGCAGGCCCGCAGCACCGCCTCCACCTCGCCGAGTTCGATGCGGAAGCCGCGGATCTTGACCTGGTCGTCGCGGCGCCCGAGGAACTCCAGCTCCCCGCTCGCCGTCCAGCGCACGATGTCGCCGGTCCGGTAGAGACGTCCGCCGGGCGGGCCGTACGGGTCGGGCACGAAGCGGTCGGCGGTCAGGGCGGGCATCCCGAGGTAGCCGCGCGCCACCTCGGTCCCGCCGATGAGGAGTTCGCCTCCGACGCCGACCGGCACGGGTTCGCCGTCGCCGTCGACGACGTACACGCGCCGCTCCCCCAGCGGCCGGCCGATGGGCACGGTGTGGGCGGGCGGGTCGTCGGCGTCGTAGGTCGTGGCGGTGACGGTGGTCTCCGTGGGGCCGTAGGCGTTGCAGACGCGGACGTGGGGGACGGCGGCACGCCACGCGGCGAGGGTGTCGGGCGGGACGCTCTCGCCGCCGAGGACCAGCAGCCGCAGGCCGCTCAGCGCGGCGGCGAGCCGGCGGTCGAGGGAGAGGGTCAGCTCCGCCCAGTAGGTGGGCGGCACGTTGACGACGGTCAGGCCGTGCCGCTGGACGATCTCGGGGACCTGGGTGGGCAGCCACGGCTCGTCGGGGCGCATGACGACGCGCGCGCCCGTGGTGAGGGCGGGCAGGACCTGGTCGAGGGAGGCGTCGAAGGAGAACGAGGCGAAGGCCAGGACGCGGTCGGCGGCGGTGATGCCGAGGCGTTCGCGGGCGGCGGCCACGTGGGAGGCGAGGGCGGCGTGCTCGACGCCGACGGCCTTGGGGCGGCCGGTGGAGCCGGAGGTGAAGATGACGTGGGCCAGCTCCCTCGGGTGGGGCCGGTGCCGGGGGCCGTCGGCGTCGGGGACGACGGAGCCGGTGTCGAGGAGGACGGGGGCGAGACCGTCGGCGTCGGCCGCGGTCGCCGCGTCGGTGAGGACGCAGGCGAGGCGGGCCTGGCGTGCCATGTACCGCAGGCGCTCGGCGGGGAGTTCGGGGTCGAGGGGCACGTAGGCGCAGCCGGCCCGCCAGATACCCTCGATCGCGGCGACCGACCACGGCCCCCGGCGCAGCAGCACGCCCACGGTGCCGCCCGGTTCGACTCCCGCGTCCCGCAGGGCGGCGGCCAGTCCCCCGGTCATGGCCTGGAGTTCGGCGTAGGTGACGCTCCGGTCGCCGCAGCTCAGCGCGATCGCCCCGGGGGCGCCGGAGAAGGCGAGGTCGGGCGCCGGTCCGGCGGGGCGGTCGGGGGCGCGGTGCCAGTCGGGGCGGGGCCGGGCGAGGGCTCCCGGACGCGCGGGGAGCGCGCGGAGCAGCTCCCGCACGGGAGTGTCGGGGGCGGCCAGTGCCGCCCGCACCAGGGCGGCGTACGCCTGGGTGAAGGCCCGCATGGTGGCGGCGTCGAAGAGGGCGGTGGCGTACTGGAGGAGGGCGGCGATGCTGCCGTCGGCGCGCAGGGTGAGGTCGAGGAAGACGTCCAACGGCGTCTCGGACAGCGGCGGTTCGACCAGGGCGACGTCCAGGCCGGGCATCCGCACCGGCTGGATCGGCGCGTTGAGAAGGGTGAACGATGCCTGCGCCAGGGGGTGCCGGGACAGGTCACGGGATCCGCCGACGGCGCCGACGACGAGGTCGAAGGGCGCCTCGGCGTGCGCGAGGTCGACGGGGACCCGGCCGCGCACCCGGTCGAGCAGTCCGGCGAAGCTGGGCGCTCCGGCGAGGTCGGTGCGCAGGACGACGGTGTTCACCAGGGGGCCGATGAGGCCGGCGGCGCCGGGCCGGGACCGTTCGGCGAGGGTGCTGCACACGGCGACGTCGTCGTGGCCCGCCCAGTGTCCGAGCAGCAGCTGGTAGGCGGTGAGCAGGAACATGTAGCGGGTGGCGCGGCGGGAGCGGGCGTAGGCGTCGACGGCGGCGACCACGTCGGCCGGCAGGTCGAACCGGACGACGTCACCGGATCCGTCCCAGGTGCGCGGTCGCGGCCGGTCGGTCGGCAGGTCCAGCGGTGCGATCCCGGACAGCCGCTCACGCCAGTGCGCGAGCATCCGCTCCAGCCGCGGCCCGCTCAGGCGCTCCGCCTGGGCTCGCGCGAGGTCGCCGTAGGAGACGGCGGGCGCGGCGACGGCTTCCCCCCGGTACCCGGCGGCGAGCTCCTCCAGCAGGACGCCCCAGGACCAGCCGTCCACGGCGATGTGGTGCACCTCGACGAGCAGCAGGTGCTCGTCGGGGGCGACGCGGGCGAGGACGGCGCGGACCGGGTGCTGCGCGGCGAGGTCGACGGGCCGCCCGAGGAACCGGTCGTACAGCTCCTGCGGACCGGCGACGTCGACCCGCTCCAGCGCGACGCCGGCCGGGGCGTCGACCACCTGCACGGGCTCGCCGTCGACCGCGGTGAACCGCGAGCGCAGCACCTCGTGCCGGTCCACGACCGCCGCCAGCGAGGCGTGCAGCCGCTCCACGTCCAGGGCCCCGCTCAGCCTCAGCACCAGCGGGAGCATCGACCCGCTGGAGGAACCGGCGAGCTGGTCCATGAACCACAGTCGGCGCTGGGCGAAGGATGCGGTGCGGGTCTCGACGCCGTCCAGGGCCCTCTCGGGGGCCGGTCCTGCTGTCACTGTGAGCCTCCAAGCCGTGTTTTCCAGCAGACTGCCGTCGGCGGGGCGGGGCCCATAGGGAAGAAGAAGCAGCACGAGACGCAGACCGGATTGCCGGAGCGGGGACGGCGTTCTTCCTCTGGCCGGCCGTCAACACCCACCCGGACGGCGACCTGGACGAGGCCGCGTACGGCGGAATCGAGCTGGGCGGCGCCCTCACCCTGGTCTCGGCGAGCGCGATGGGGGGTGTGGCCGGCTCCGTCGGTGCGCAGGGTGATGCGGTGGCCGTGGGCGCTGCCGGCAGCGGCGGCGGTGGTCCGGTGGGTGACCAGCGGGGCGTAACCGTCGCCCCGCTGCATCAGTCACTCGGCCCGGCCTCACCGTGCCCGACCTGATCCGGCTCGCGGTACGCACTGTCCGGGCGGAACCGTGACAGTCGCCTCCGACCAGGGCTTCCGCACGAGCTCCTCCCTCTATGCGCCATGCGTATACATGACATGTATACACAGCGTGTAGAGTCCTCGGCATGTCCATCGGTCACACACTCCTGGGGCTCCTTGAGTCCGGGCCGCGCCACGGTTACGACCTCAAGCGCGCCTTCGACGAGAAGTTCGGTCACGACCGGCCGCTGCACTACGGCCAGGTCTATTCGACGATGTCCCGCCTGCTCAAGAACGGCCTCGTCGTCGTCGACGGCGTCGAGGCCGGCAGCGGTCCCGAGCGGAAGCGGTACGCGATCACCGACGCCGGGGTCACCGACGTGCGGCGGTGGCTCGCCACGCCGGAGAAGCCCGAGCCGTACCTCCAGTCGACGCTGTACACGAAGGTCGTCCTCGCGCTGCTCACCCGTCGCGACGCCGCCGACGTCCTCGACACCCAGCGTTCGGAACACCTGCGCAGCATGCGCGTCCTCACCGAGCGCAAGCGCAAGGGCGACCTCGCCGACCAGCTGATCTGCGACCACGCGCTGTTCCACCTGGAGGCCGACCTGCGCTGGCTGGAGCTCACCGCGGCGCGTCTCGACAAGCTCCGTGAGGCGGTGGCCCGATGAATCCTCCCGCGGGTTCGCTGCTCTCGGCCGAGGGGCTCCGCAAGGCCTACGGTCCGACCCTCGCCCTGGACGGCGCGGAGTTCTCGATCCACCCGGGCGAGGTCGTCGCCGTGATGGGACCTTCCGGGTCGGGCAAGTCGACGCTGCTGCACTGCCTCGCCGGGATCGTCACACCCGACTCGGGGACGATCATGTACGGCGGACGGGAGCTGTCCGCCATGAGCGACGCCGAACGCAGTGCGCTCCGGCGCTCCGAGTTCGGCTTCGTGTTCCAGTTCGGGCAGCTGGTGCCGGAGCTGACGTGCGTCGAGAACGTCGCCCTGCCGCTGCGGCTGAACGGCCGGCCTCGCAAGGAGGCCGAGCGTGCCGCGCTGACCTGGATGGAGCGTCTGGAGGTCGACGACCTGAGGAAGAAGCGGCCCGGTGAGGTCTCCGGCGGCCAGGGGCAGCGGGTCGCGGTGGCACGGTCGCTGGTCACGAACCCGCGCGTGCTCTTCGCCGACGAGCCGACCGGCGCCCTGGACTCCCTCAACGGTGAGCGCGTGATGGAACTGCTCACGGACGCCGCCCGCTCCACCGACGCCGCCGTCGTGCTGGTCACCCACGAGGCACGGGTGGCCGCCTGGTCCGACCGCGAGATCGTGGTGCGGGACGGCAGGTCCAGGGACATGGAGCGCGCCGTATGAGCCGGAGCCTGTCCACGGGAGAACCGCCGCGGACCCGACCGACGGGTCCGGCACCGGCACCGGCACCGGCACCGGACGGACGGAGCAGGACGCGGCGCGCGGCCGCGGACCTGGCCATGGGCGTCCGCTTCGCCTTCACCGGCGGGCGCGAGGGGTGGACGCGGACGGTGCTGACGGCGGTCGGCGTCGGGCTCGGCGTGGCGCTGCTCCTGCTGACGACGGCGTTGCCCAACGCGCTCGCGGTCCGCCAGGAGAGGGAGGCCGCCCGCACCGACATCACCTACGTCGACAAGCGCCTGCCGAAGGCCGACGACACCCTCGTGGTCGCCAACGTCGGTTCGGACTTCCGCGACGACACCGTCCGGGGCCGGGCCCTGGAACCCGAAGGGCCGCGGGCACCGCTGCCTCCGGGGGTGGCGCGGTTCCCGGCGAAGGGAGAGATGGTGGTCTCCCCCGCGCTGAAGGAGCTGCTGGAGTCGGACTCCGGCACGCTGCTGCGCGAGCGGCTGCCGGACCGGATCGTCGGCACCATCGGGGAGAGCGGGCTGATCGGCTCGGCAGAACTCGCCTTCTACCAGGGCGCCGAAGGGCTCGCGCCGCACATCGACGGCGGCCGGATCGTCCGCATCGACGGATACGGCGACCCGAATCCGGCCTCCGAGCGGTCCGACCCGGTGCTGCTCCTGCTGATCCTGGTCGTCTTCGTGGTGCTGCTGATGCCGGTCGTGGTCTTCATCGCGGCGGCGGTGCGGTTCGGCGGGGAGCGGCGGGACCGGCGGCTGGCGGCACTGCGGCTGGTGGGCTCCGACAGCGGCATGACCCGGCGGATCGCCGCCGGTGAGGCGCTGGCGGGCGCGATGCTGGGGCTGGTCTTCGGCGCCGGGTTCTTCATGGCCGGGCGCCGCCTCGCGGGTACCGCCGAGGTGTTCCACGTCAGCGTGTTCCCGAGCTACCTCAACCCCTCGCCGCTGCTCGCCCTGCTGGTCGCGGTGGCCGTGCCGGCGTCAGCGGTGCTGGTGACGCTGTTGGCGCTGCGCGGGGTCGCCATCGAGCCGCTCGGTGTGGTGCGCGCGGGCCGGCCGCCCCGGCGGCGGCTGTGGTGGCGGCTGCTGCTGCCGCTCGCGGGGCTGGCCATGCTCTACCCGATGATCGGCGACGGACGGGACAACGGGGACTTCAACCAGTACCTGGTGACCGGTGGTGTGGTGTTGCTCCTGGTCGGCGTGACCGCGCTGCTGCCGTGGATCGTGGAGACGGTCGTCGCCCGGCTCGGTGCCGGCGGCGTCGCCTGGCAGCTGGCCGTGCGGCGGCTGCAGATGAGCAGCGGTACGGCGGCCCGCACGGTCAACGGCATCGCGGTGGCCGTCGCCGGGGCGATCGCGCTGCAGATGCTGTTCGCGGGCGCCGAGGGCGACTACACGAGGTCGACCGGGCAGGACGTGACGTGGGCGCAGATGGAGGTGTCCCTGCCGAACGCCGTGCCGGTGGCCCCGGTGGCCGAGGAGTTGCGGGACACCAGGGGCGTGAGCGAGGTGTACGACTACTCCGAGGGCCACCTCGGTGACCGCGCCCGCGACCCGGAGGTCAGCACGACCGTGACGGTGGGCGGCTGTACCGCGCTGCGGGAGATCGCCGATCTGCCCTCGTGCGTCGACGGGGACGTGTTCGCCGTCCACGGCGCCGAGTGGGACACGGGGGTGGACGTGGCGGAGCTGGCCGCGCCGGGACGGACGCTGTACCTCGACCCGTCGTACGAGGGCAGCCCGAGGAGTGCGGAGATCCCCTGGACGGTGCCGCGGGGCCTGAAGGCGGCGAAGCCGCGTCAGGGTCTGCTGGCCGGGACCGACCGGGGCGGCATCCTGATCACGCCGAGGGCCGCGCCGGACACGCTGACGCCGGCCCTTGAGGGGCACGCCTACCTCAGGCTGGACGAGTCGGTACCGGACGTCCACGACCGGGTGCGGAACACCGCGGCGGCCGTCGAGCCGCTGGCGACCACCGCGACGTGGGCGGAGACGGAACGCTCCGGCCGGTTCGACGCCATTCGCACCGGCCTGTTCGTCGGGGCGGCGTGCGTGCTGGCGTTGATCGGCGCGAGCCTGCTGGTCTCGCAGCTGGAGCAGCTGCGGGAGCGGAAGAAGCTGCTGTCGGCCCTGGTGGCGTTCGGCACCCGGCGCCGCACGCTGGGCCTGTCGGTGCTGTGGCAGACCGCGATCCCCGTCGCCCTGGGCCTGCTGCTGGCCTCGGCCGTGGGCCTGACGCTGGGCACGGTGCTCCTGAAGATGACGGCCACCGCGGTCCGCGTCGACTGGACCGGTGTCCTCGCCATGACCGGCATCGGCGCCGCGGTCGTCCTGACGGTGACCCTCCTCAGCCTGCCCCCGCTGCTGCGGCTGATGCGGCCGGAGGGGCTGCGCACGGAGTAGCCCTGAGCAGGGGCCCCTCGGGGCGGGGCGGGGCCCCTGCTCCGGCATGCGCTGTCGTCCACGCCTGAGGTGCGGCAGATCGGCAGCGGGTGGGCCCATCGTGACGGCCGCCCGGGCCGGCGGTCTCGCCCACCGCGCGGCGTCGGCGCTGCCGCGGTCCCGACCCGGCGCCCGCCGTGCGCACCGGCCGCGCACGAGCGTCCCCGCGCGAACACCGGCCGCGGACGAGCGTCCCGCGCGAGCCGGTGCCGTCACGCGTGCGGCAGCACCCTCACCGCCCGCCGCTCGCCAGGCCGATCACGTGCCCGGTCGCCGGCTCCACGGTCGCGGGCCTTCCCGGACCGAGGAGCGATCCGGGTGTGCAGCGGGACGCGGATGGGCAGTGACTGCGTGTTCATGATCGACGAGGGAGAAACGTTGAGTGTCTGTGTGATCGGCGCGGGGCTGTCGGGGCTCGCTGTGGCGCATGCCCTGAAGGCCCGGGGAGTCGGGTTCGTGTGCGTGGAGAAGGCGCCCGACGTCGGCGGGATCTGGCGTCAGCCCCAGGCCGGTGAGCGCGGGCCGGGGTATCTGGCGCTCCACCTCAACAGCACCAGACGGCTGACCGAGTTCAGCGGCTTCCCGATGCCGGCGTCCTACCCTCTGTACCCACGCCACAGCGACATGGCCGCCTACCTGAGGTCCTTCGCGGAGTGGGCCGGGGTGCTGGACGACGTGGAGCTGCGGACCGAGGTGGTCTCCGTGGAGCAGGACCCCGATCTCGGCTGGACGGTGGTGAGCCGTGACGCGGACGGCGTCCTGGTCACCCGGAGGTTCGACCATGTGATCGTCGCCTCCGGGCACCACTCGCAGCCGGTGCTGCCGGATCCGCTGCCGCCGGGGGCGGAGGACTTCCGGGGGAGGATCCTCCACTCGATGGACTACCGCACGGGTGCCGAGTTCGCCGGCCGGAACGTCGTGGTGGTGGGGCTGGGCGCGTCGGCGGTGGACATCGCGGCGGACCTCTCCCGGCACGCGTCGCGGACCCTGCTCTCGGTGCGCAGGGGACTGCACGTGATCCCCAAGCAGCTCTTCGGGCTGCCGGTGGACGAGATCGCCGACGCGCCGTGGTTCTCGGCGATGCCCTTCGCCGAACAGCGGCAGTTCGTGGAGACGGCGTTGCGGGTGGCGCGAGGGCGGATGTCGGACTACGGGCTCCCCGAACCCGATCATCCGGTCTTCTCCTCGGCGGTGACGATCTCGGACGAGATACTCAGCCGGATCCGGCACGGGATGGTCGTCCCCCGGCCGGCGATCGCGTCCTTCGACGGAGACCGGGTGGTGTTCGCCGACGGCACCGCGGAGGAGGCGGACGCGGTGGTCTACTGCACCGGGTACCGGATGCGCTTCCCGTTCCTGCCCGAGGGGTGCCCCCGAGGCCCGCGGGGAGCGGTCGAGCTCTACCGGCGGGTGGTCTCGCCGGACCGGCCCGGCCTCCACTTCGTCGGGCTGATCCGGCCGGTGGGCTCCATCACCCGCCTGGTGGAGGCCCAGTCCCGCTGGCTGGCGGAGGTGGTGTCGGGGAATGCCGCGCTGCCGTCGGAGGAGGGCATGCGGGAGGAGATCGCCGCCTACCTGACCGGCATCGACGGACGTTACGGACTGTCGGAGGGGTCCTCGGTACAGGTGGACGTCGGCTCCTACCTCCGCGACCTGAACGGCCTCCTCCCCTCGTCGGAGGCAGGGGAACACCTTCCGGCCACCCGCTGACCGCCGGCACGGCTCCGTGGTGGGGAGCCGTAGAGGTGGGAGCAGCCGCGACGTTCCTGCCGACAGGCCCCCACCCCGGATGCGATCACGTCACGTACGCAACTGATCCGTCACGTAAAGATTTTGACGGATTGTTCGCAGAACCGTGCTGTTAAGATCACCGCGTTTGCGGGGCAGATGCAGGCACGCGACACGGCTTCTCCGACCCCAGGCACGGCTCCTCACCCGGCCGGTCCACCGCCATGCCCTCACGCGGGCCAGGGCGGTTCCGGTCCGCGTCCACAGGACTCCGCAGGCAGGTCATCAGCCCCCCTCCCCCGAAGAAAGTCCTATGACGGAATCCATACAGAGCCTCTGGTTCTGGGCCTTTCTCGTCGTGCTCGCCCTCGCCCTGGCCACGGTCGCCGTGATCCGCGGGCAGCGCGCTCGTCTGGCGGTGCTGCACGAGGAGACGCGCAGGCTCGAGCACCGGAACGCAGAGCTCGAGGACGACCACGCGAAGTCGCTGCAGGAAGCCCGCGAGCAGGCCGAGGAGGACACCAGGACCGTCCTGAAGTCCGCCATGCGCACCCTGCAGGGCCTGGCCGCGGAGCAGCAGCTGGTGCTGTCCCGGCTGCAGGCCAAGCACGGGGACTCGCCGATCTTCGAGGACCTCCTCGAGGTCGACCACACCAACGCCCAGTTCGGCCGACGCGCCCTGTCCATCGCGGTCCTGTGCGACGGCTGGCTGGGCGGCCGGCGCGATCCTGCCTCGGTGTACGACGTGGTGCGCAGCGCGCAGGGACGGATCCGGCACTTCCGCCGGGTGGAGATCCTTTCCCAGGTCGACTACCGCGTGGTCGGCCGTGCGGTCGAGCCGGTCGCCCTGGCCCTGTCCGAGCTGCTCGCCAACGCGACCAGCTACTCCAGTCCGGACACCGTCGTCGAGATCAACATCAGGACCGTTCCGAAGGGCGTCTGCATCGTCGTCGACGACGCCGGTGTCGGCATGAGCGACGAGGAACGCGCCCGTGCCGAGAAGCTGCTGGCCACGGAGCGGGCCACCGGTGTGGCCGGGCTCGGCAATCCGCCCCAGTTCGGCTTCGCCGTGATCGGAGTGCTGGCCGAGAAGTTCGGCTTCGAGGTGGCGGTCGACTCGTCCTCCCCCTACGGAGGCGTCCGCGCGGTGATCCTGCTGCCGCACGACCTGCTCACCAGCATGCCGGAGAGGAAGACGCCGGCCCGGCCGGTCTCCCCTGCGGCGGCCGAGCCCGTCCCGGCGGCCGAGCCCGTCCCCGCGGCCGGCCCCAGGACGGCGTCCACGTCCGTCCCGGCCGCGGAGCTGGGCGCGTCGGCGCCCGCGGCCGATCCCGTCGTCGTGGGTGCGCACGGCCTGCCCCAGCGACGCCGGAAGCGGCCGATGACGATCGTCCGGGACGACGGCGGCACCACACCACGGGCACCGGAGCGCACGGACACCGAGAAGGCGGCGATCATGGGCGCCTTCCAGCGCGGAACCCGGTCCGGCCGAGCGACCCAGCCCTCCCCGGAGGGGAACACGAGCGGCACACGCACGACGAGCAGTGAAGGGCACGAGGAATCGTGAAC
This sequence comes from Streptomyces sp. NPDC002640, assembly GCF_053592575.1. NCBI lineage: Bacteria > Bacillati > Actinomycetota > Actinomycetes > Kitasatosporales > Streptomycetaceae > Streptomyces > Streptomyces sp. NPDC002640. The sequence goes on from NZ_JBSFVZ010000010.1 coordinate 222,418, forward strand.
GACAACTTGTCATGGATGCTGGACAGCGCCCTGGAGATCCCCGGGGCCCTGCACGCCGTCCTGATCTCCGCCGACGGCCTGCTGATGGCCCGGACGAACGAGTTCCAGCGGGACGACGCGGACCGGGTGGCCGCCGCCATGAGCGGCATGCAGTCCCTGAGCCGTTCCCTGGGCTTCTTCTGCGACGAACCGGACCAGCTGTGGCGGCAGACGGTGGTGGAGTTCAGCGGCGGATGGGTGTTCCTGATCTCCGCCGGTGAGGGCGCGTATCTGGGTGTCTCGGCGCTGCCGGACGTCGACATGCAGGACATCACCTTCCGCATGCAGCAACTGGTCGGCCGGCTCGGCAAGGAACTGACCTCGCCGGCCCGCCAGGACGTCGGCGGCAGCTCGTGACCGGCCACGACCGGCAGGAGCCGGACACCCCGGAACTGGTGCGGTCCTACGTCATCACCAAGGGGCGGGCCTTACCGCAGGAGGGCCGTTTCGCGCTGGTCACCTTGGTCACGGCGGCCCCCGACCAGGGGCAGCAGGCGGCACGCCTGTCCCCCGAGGAGCGCGCCCTCCTCGAGATCTGCTCGGCCGGCTACCTGTCCGTCGCGGAACTCGCCGGCCACACCCGGCTCCCGCTGGGCGTGGTGCGCATCCTGCTGGCCTCCCTCAAGGAAGGCGGCCACGTGATCATCCGTCCGCCGGTGCGGCAGGCCGAAGCCGCCGACAGGCAACTCATCGAGGAGGTGCTCAGTGGCCTTCGCGCCAAGTTTGGATGACGCGGCGTACATCCGGGACGGGGCGACCCGGACCCCGGTCAAGATCCTGGTCGTCGGTCACTTCGCGGTCGGCAAGACCACGTTCATCGGCACCATCTCGGAGATCGAGCCGCTGTCCACCGAAGAGACGATGACCCAGGTCTCCGCCTCGATCGACGACCTCAAGGGCGTCCGGGGCAAATCCACCACCACGGTGGCCATGGACTTCGGCCGCCTCACCCTCAGCGACCGGGTGGTGCTGTACCTGTTCGGCACGCCTGGGCAGCAGCGCTTCGTGCAACTGTGGGAGGACATGGCCCGGGGCGCGTTGGGCGCCCTGGTCCTGGTCGACCCGGAGCGGCTGGCGGACTCCTTCCCGGTGATCGACCTGATCGAGCACTACGGCCTCGACTACGCCATCGCCGTCAACCGCTTCGACGGCACGCCGGGACACGAGGTGGCGGCCCTGAGGCAAGCCCTGGACCTGCTGGACGACACCCCGGTCGTCACCTGCGACGCACGCGACGAGAAGTCGTCGGCCGATGCGTTGATCACCCTCGTCCAGCACCTGCTGGACCGCAAGATCAGGAACTGATATGACCATCCACGACACCGGTGTCCCGACGCCCCCGCCGGGCTGCCCGGCCCACGGTTCGGGCGCGCCGGTCCCGCTGTACGGCCCGGAGTTCGCGTCCGATCCGGGCGCGTACTACGCCTACCTGCGGCACTTCGGTGCCGCCGCGCCGGTCGAGCTCGCCCCGGGGGTGGAGGCCACCCTGGTCACCGACCACACCTCGGCCCGGCAGCTCCTCCAGGACTCCGTCACCTTCCGGAAGGACGCCCGCCGCTGGCGGGAGTTCAACGAGGGCCACATCCCCCCGGACAGCCCGGTCGTACCGGTGCTGGCGTACCGTCCCAACTGCATGTTCAGCGACGGCGCGGAGCACCTGCGGCTGCGGCAGACGATCACCGAGAGCCTGGCCCAGGTGAAGCCGCGCCGGCTGCGGCAGACCACGGAGAAGGTGTCCGACTACCTGATCGCCCAGTTCGGCTCCCGCGGCTCGGCCGACCTGCTCGCCGACTACGCCAAGGCGCTGCCCCTGTTCGTGTTCAACGAGCTGTTCGGCTGCCCCGCCGACATCGGCGACCGGGTCCTGTTCGGCGCCACCGGCATGTTCGACGGCGTCAACGCGGAGCGGGCGGTCGAAGTGCTGTTCGGCGCGGTGGGCGAACTGGTGGCGCTCAAGCGGTCCCGGCCGGGGGACGACGTCACCTCCTGGCTGATGCGGCACGAGGCGGCGCTCACCGACGAGGAGATGGTCCACCAGCTCGCCCTGCTCCTCGTCGCGGGCAACGAACCGCTGCGCAACCTGATAGGCAACACGCTGCACCGGGTCCTCACCCACGAGGGGTACGCGCAGAAGGGCGGCCTGATCGACGAGGCGCTCGAGGACACCCTGTGGGAGAACCCTCCCATGCAGAACCTGGCAGCCCACTACCCGGCCCACGACGTCGAGTTCGCCGGCCGGAAGCTGCGCGAGGGCGATCTCGTCCTGGTCAGCTTCGCCGCCGCCAACGGCAGCCCGGCGCTGGAGTCCGCGCGCCGGGGCAGCGGCAGCCGGGCCCACCTGGCGTGGAGCGCGGGTCCGCACGCCTGCCCGTCCAAGGATCCCGCCCGGCAGATCGCGATGGCCGCCGTCGAGAACCTGCTCAACCAGCTCCCCGATGTCGAACTCGCGGTCCCCGAGGACAGCCTGGTGTGGCGGCCGGGCCCGTTCAACCGCGGCCTGACCTCACTGCCGGCCCGGTTCACACCGCTCAAGGCGGCCCGTCCGGCCGACGAGCAGGACCTCGGCGGGTCGACCCACCCCGAGCAGCCCTCGGCCGCGGCGGAGCGCGCTCCGGAGCGGCGGGGCGGCGTGTGGAGCCAGTTCCTCAACTGGCTCTCCAAATGACGGCCCCTGACCGACCCCGCACGAAAATGATCACTTCCCTGCATGCTCCTGTTGCCCTTCGGGTAGGCAGCTCGCGAAGACAACGCGCGTAGCTGAGGAGATGTCGTGAAGCAGAGATCGGTCGTCGCCGATCCCATACCGTCGGCCTCCGTGCCGCGACCGCGGATACCCGCCTCCCGGGGCGGGTATCTTTTTGCCCGCCCGGCCTCCGGCGACACCTTCCGGCCGATGCCCCGACGGACCCCAGCGGGTCCGCCCTCGTCCCTCACCCTCGGCGAGCACACGGGGGGCCAGCTGCTGCGGCTGGCCCGGGCCATCGGCATGGACGAGGACGACGCACGGTCCTCCGCCCGGACGCTGCTGTCCGCTCTCGGTCCGGTCGCCCGCCGGCCCCTGCACCTGCGGCCGCCCACCTCGTCCCACCTCTCCGACGACCACACACCGGTGGAGTTCTCGCTCTCCTTCTCCTCCCGGGGCACCCCCTCCCTGCGCGTCCTCCTGGAACCGGGCTTCGGCCGCGCCGACCTCGCACGCAACGGCCAGGCAGGGCTGCGCGCCGTCCGGGACATGGCCCGCCGGTGGAACTTCTCCACCGAACGCCTCGACGACCTCGCGGACCTCTTCCTGCCCGCCGACCCGCAGGGGGAATTCGCCCTGTGGATCGCGCTGGAGCTGCGTGCCGGCGGCGTGCCCAAGGTCAAGGTGTATCTGAATCCTGCCGCGTCCGGGCCGGAACGGGCCGCGGCCACCGTGCGGGAGGCGCTGCGCCGGCTCGGCCACGAAGACGCCTTCGACGTCCTGCCGCCGGGCGACCGGCACCTGTTCTTCGCCCTCGACCTCGGAGACTGGGAGGAGCCCCGGGCCAAGGTCTACCTCGCCCACCACGAGTTGTCCGCCACGGGGGCGGGAGCCCTGTCCCGAATGGACGGCGGTCCTCGGCCCGCCGACCTCCAGGCGTTCTTCCACGCCGCCGCCGGAACCGGCCCCGCCGAAGACGACGGGGAATGCCTCCTCCCCGGCCGGCGCCCCGTGCAGACCTGCCACGCCTTCACCGACACCGCCGCCGGCCGTCCCACCGGCTTCACCCTCTACGTCCCTGTCCGCGACTACGTCCGGCACGACGGCGAGGCACTCAAGAGGGCCGTCACCGTCCTCACCCGTCACGGCATGGACCCGTCACCTCTCCGCCACGCCCTCTCCGCCGTCACCTCCCGCCGGCTGCGCGACGGCGTCGGCCTCATCGCCTACCTCGGCGTCGCCCACCAGCAGGGCAGTTCCCCCCGGGTGACCGTCTACGTGTCCTCCGAGGCGTACCGGGTCCGCCCTCCCAACCCGCGCGCCTGACCGTTCGCGGGACCCGCCCGCCGGCCACTGCACCGCGTCGGCCGCCCCCGGCCGAAGCGGTGCGCCGGTGCGCGGCGGACTTCGACGGCCGCACCATCGCCTAAGAGCTCGACGCCGCCGGCCGTCGGGTACGGCGGGTCACCCCCACCGGCCGCGTGCGGCGATTCTTCGTCCGCGACCTCAGCGATCGGGTGGTCAACGTCCCGGCCGCCGCTGCCCGGTGGCTTCCGGAGGTCCCCTCCCTCACCGCTCACCGCCCCGGAGGAGCGCGGCCTGTCCGCAGGGGCCGTTGTCCCGCTTCCGCTCCCGCTTCCGCCAGGCCTTGCGGCACGGAGGAAGGGGAGGCGCGAGGTGATGCGAGCAAGTCGCGCCGCGAGCTAGGGTATTGGGGTATTGGTGGGCGGCACCTGTGGCTCCGGTGGCCCCGTGTGGTTGCGAGATCGTCCAAGGCATCAGGGACCCGCGTGGGGGAAGCGTGCAGGCAGACGGTGCCGAGCCGGTCCCCGGCGACGAGGCGTGCCCTGCCTGGGCGGGCGCCGTGCACCGCAGCGCTCTCCACCCACTGGGTCGGATCGTCATCCCCTGGACCGAGTTCGACGGCTGACCCTCGGCGCCCCAAGCGAGGTGCCCCTGCCACACGGATCATCAGTCCGACCTGGAGCCCACGCGCCCGCTCCCGCTCCAGCGCCTTGCTAGCAGGCGTCCAAACCGGCACGCTCAGCGACTTCGGTGTCGAAGATGACGAGCACATCGTCGGTACCCAGGTGGAACGGGCCGTCAGATGTATACGTGGCCGAGCGGCCGGCGGCGATCCACACCTGGCCGGCGGCAGTCCGTAGGTGGAGGGCTTCCGGCACCGGCCCCCGAGCCCGCTGTTCCTGGCCGCACCACTGGACACGGCTGTACTCGATCGGAGCGGTGACGATGCCGGCCCACCGAGGGTGCTCCGTAACCGTGACGCGTGCCGGGCCGCCCGGCTCATCGACTCGGCGAAGGAAGTCACGCATGGGCGCCGGGTAGAGCTCAAGTCCGTAGTGGTCGAACGTACTGCCCCACACCGCCGAGTAGGTGTCGCCGTCGTCCACGGTCAGCTCCACGCCCATGGTGGGCTCGTGCCAGGCGCCATGGTCCCACTCGTCAGGATCGGTGCCGTCCTCGCCGCTCGTGAGTACGAAGTAGTCGACCGAGACGACGGTTCGCCCGCGCAGGCAGGCGACCAGTCGTCCGTAGCTGTCGGGAGTCGGGAACGGCCTGGTGCTCACCGGGGCATCCTGGCATCAGCCTCCGACCTGGGCGAGCGGATATCCCGGATCTCCCGACTCTCACAGGGCGACAGTTGAACCGGTACCTGCTCCCGCGCCTCTCGTACCTCCTGGGGGTTTCGTCCCCGAACTCGATCGAGACGACTCAGGCCGCCGTGCGAACGAACCGTCTCTTCCGCACGTGCGTCCTGTTCTACGGTGCAGGAAGTGACCCAGGACGCGGGAGGGCAGGGACCGTGGAGCAGGCCAGGACGGCGCTCGCCGAGCGCATCGCGGAACGCAGAGCGGGAGCCGGGGACCCGCGGGCGCTGGTCGGTGAGATGCGCCGGTCGGTTCTTCTGGTGCCGTCCGACGGTGGCGGTGGGCTGTGGTCCGCCCACTCCGGCGGCGTGCGGTGGATCTGCGCGTTCACCGACGAGGAGGCGCTCGCCCGGTTCGCGCGGCAACGAGGTGCGGGTGACCGGCCGATGGAGTACGCGGCGTTGCTGGGTGCGCGGATCGTGGACGAGATCGTGCCGTCCTTGGGTGTGCCGGCCGGGCTGGCGGTCGACATCGCGACGCAGGACGGGTCGATGTTCTTCCCGCCGGTGACCGGGATCGTCCCCGGGACCGCTGCCGTGGACGTCGAGGTGGAGGGGGACGGCCGTGGGCGGTGACGGGATGGACCTCAACTTCGACAAGGCGTCGGTGGCCAAGTTCACGCAGGGCGTGGGCGCGACGATCGACCAGCTCGGGGACCTGGGCGGGGCCACCGGCTCGGTGATGGGCAAGGGCTTCTCCTCCCTGGCGATGACCGGCATGGAGGCCGGCCACCACGGCCTGTCGGTGGACTTCGAGGACTTCTGCGAGCGGTGGGAGTGGGGCGTGCGGGCCCTGGTGGGCGACGCGAGCGCGATCGCCAACCGCCTCGGCCTGGCCGCGGGCACCCAGTGGGAGCACGACCAGTACGTCGAGGGCACGCTCAAGGTGGGCGTGAACGCGCTGGCGGGCGGCAATCCGCACGCCACCGAGGAGGAGATCGCCCAGCAGGGCTGGGGCGAGGTCTTCAAGCCCGACTACCTGGACCCCGATTGGAGCGGGGAGTCCTGGGAGCGGGCGGGTCAGGAGATGGAGCAGACCTGGAAGGACACCGGCCGCACGCTGATGACCGAGGGGCAGGGCGGCCGCCAGGCGGACATGCTCAACGACGCCCTCGGGATCTCGGACGACCGGTGGAACCAGGCTCTGGACGACACGTTCGGGCCGTCGCCCGAGGAACGCGCCCAGCAGCAACAGCAGCAGCAGAGCGGTGAGCACGGGGGGAACTGAGCATGGGCATCGGCGACTTCATCAGCGACATCACTCCGGACTCCGTGGAGGACGCGGTCGAGGACGGCGTCGAGTGGGTCGGCAACAAGGTCGAGGGCGCCGGGAACTGGACCGCGGACCGTCTCGAGGACGTCGGCTGGGACTCGGGCGCGGACTGGGTGCGTGAGCAGTCGCGTTCGGTGGCGAACCGGATGGGCGCCGAGGTCGACGAGATGGACCTCGGGCAGAGTGAGGACAAGACCAAGCTCATCTACGGCAGCGCGGAGAAGATCCGCTCCACGGCCGAGAAGCTCCGCGCCTTCCAGGCGGCGTTCGACAACGCCGGCGAGGGACTGCGCGGCCTGGACTCCTCGAAGCTGAAGGGTGAGGCGGCCGAGGCGCTGCGCAAGGCCGTGAGCACGCAGCCGCCGAAGTGGTTCACCGGCGCGGACGCCTGCGAGAAGGCCGCCGCCGCGCTGGAGGCGTTCGCCGGCACCGTCACCTGGGCGCAGGGGCAGGCACAGACCGCGATCCACAAGTGGAAGGAAGGCGTCAAGGCCTCCGAGGAGGCCGCGGACGCGCACCGCAAGAAGATCGACGACTTCAACGCGGCCGTAGACCGCCACAACGCCGACCCCGACAAGTACCCGGCCGGCGGCCTGCCCCCGCGCCCCTCGCCGACGTTCGAGGACCCGGGCAAGAAGCTGATGCAGGACGCGCAGGACATCCTCGCCGACGCCCGCAAGCAGCGGAACACCGCCGCCGAGACCGCCCGTTCGGCGGTGCGCGCCGCCAGGGACACGGCCCCGGAGAAGCCGTCCTACACCGCACAGGCGTTGTCCGGTCTGCAGGAGATGCAGATCATGGGCGACCACGTCGGCGGCGGCATCATCAAGGGCACCGCCGGGCTGGTGAACTTCATCCGCGGCATCAACCCGCTGGATCCGTACAACATCACCCACCCCGCCGAATACACCACCAACCTCAACAACCTCGCCGCAGGCCTGGTCCTCGCCGCCAACGACCCCGTCGGCACCGGCAAGCAGATGGTCAGCGACTTCATGAAGGACCCCTACGAGGGGTTCGGGCGTCTGATCCCGGACGCCGCGCTGGCCGTCGCCACCGGCGGCGGGGGCGTCGCGGTCAAGGGCGTCAGGATCGCCGCCGACGCCGCGGACGCGGCCCGGCTGCGCAACCTGGTCGACGACGCCCCCGACGGCACCCACAACCGCCCCGACCACTCGCGAACCACCGACGGCACCGACCCCGTCGACCTCGCCTCGGGCCGCATGTTCCTCCCGCAGACCGACGTCGAACTGCCCGGCATTCTGCCCCTGCGATTCACCCGCCGCACCGAGTCCGGCAACCCGTCAGGCCGCTTCCTCGGCCCCGCCTGGACCTGCACCGTCGACGAACGCCTGGCGATCGACCCGGTGGGCGTCGTCCACGCCACCCCGGACGGCCTGCTCATCACCTACCCGCACCCGGTCCCCGGCTCCCCCACCCGCCCCGAGTCGGGCACAGCCCGCACGCTACTGGAACGCGAGGGCGACGGCGACTACACCCTCACCGACCCGGACACCGGCCTCATCCGCCGCTTCACCGCCCCCTACGGCAGCGAGCCCGGCGAGGACGGCACCGCCTGGCTCGCCTCCCTCACCGACCGCAACGGCCACACCGTCACCGTCGACCGCACCGACGACGGCCTCCCGTTGGCACTGGTCCACTCCGGCGGCTACCACCTGAAACTGGCCCTCGCCGACGGCCGCATCACCGCCCTCACCCTCACCGGCGCCGGCGAATCAGGCACCGACCTGCCGCTGATGTCCTACGGCTACGACGAGCAGGGCAACCTCACCACCGTCACCAAGCCCTCCGGCGCCACCACCACCTTCCTCTACGACGACCGCCACCGCGTCACCGCCTGGATCGACTCCAACAACAGCCGCTACGACTACACCTACGACGACCACGACCGCGTCGTGGCCGAAGGCGGCGAAGCCGGGCACGTCAAGATCACACTGGCCTACACCGAACCCGCCCCCGGGACCGGTCACCGCACCACCACCCTCACCACCGCGGACAGCCGCGTCACCCGCCACCTCGTCGACCGCCACAGCCGGATCGTCGCCACCACCGACCCTGCCGGCATTACCACTCGGTGGACCTACGACTCCCACGGCAACGTACTGAGCCGTACCGATCCCCTGGGCCGAACGACCGCCTTCGTCCACGACGAGGACGGCCGTCTCCTGTCGACGGTCCGCCCCGACGGCAGCGGGCACACCATGACGCCGGGCCCCTTCGGGAGGTACACGGAACTGGTCGGGCCCGACGGGGCGCGGTGGACCCAGGAGTTCGACGAACGCGGCAACCGGACCTCCGTGACCGACCCCGGGGGTGGGACGACGCGTTTCGTCCACGACACCCGTGGACGCCTGACCTCGGTCGCGGACGCGCTCGGTGCCGTCACGACTGTGCGGTGCGACAGCGCGGGGCTGCCCGTCCGGATCACCGACCCGGCCGGTGGCACGACCCTGCTGGAACGCGACGCCCTGGGCAGCGTGGTCCGGGTCACCGACCCTGCCGGCGGCATCACGTGCCTCGAGTGGGACAGCGACAGGAATCTGGTCCGCCGCGTCGCACCGGACGGCAGCGTCGAGTCGTGGACCTACGACGGAGAAGGCAATCAACTCACCCACACCGACCCGGTCGGTGGTGTCTCCCGTTGCGAGTACACGCACTTCGACCTGCTGGCCGCCCGAAGCGGACCCGACGGTGCCCGGTACGCGTTCGCGTACGACGCCGACCTGCGACTCGTGGAAGTCACCGATCCTCAGGGCGCCCGGTGGACCTACGAGTACGACGCGGCGGGCCGTGTGGCCGCCGAGACCGACTTCGACGGCAGGACGCTCCGCTACCGGTTCGACCCCACCGGGCTGCTGATCTCCCGTACGGACGCTCTCGGACAGACCATCGCCTTCGAACGGGACCAACTGGGGCGGGTGCTGCGGAAGGACGCCGCGGGGCAGGTCACCACCTATGCGTACGACCCGGCCGGACGTCTCCTGCGCGCGACGGGGCCGGACAGCGAACTGCTCTGCATGTACGACCGTCGTGGCCGCGTCAAGGCCGAGGTCGTCGACGGCCGCACCATGAGTTACGCGTACGACGCCCTGGGACGCAGGACCCGCCGCGTCACGCCCACCGGGCATGTCACCACCTACGGATACGACACGGGTGGCCGCCCGGAACGTCTGACCACCGGACGGAGTTCGGTCGTCTTCACCCATGACGTCGCGGGCCGGGAAACGGCCCGGGCGTTCGGCGACGTCGAGAGCGCGCTCACCATCACCTCTGCCTGGGACGAGGCCGGTCGTCTGGCCTCCGAGCACATGAGCGCCGGTGGCCGGACACTCAACCGACGCGCCTACACGTACCGCCCGGACGGGTATCTCACCGCGGTGGACGACCTGTTGGCCGGGAACCGTTCCTTCGACCTGGACGCTGTAGGGCAGGTCGTCGGCGTCAGGGCGGAAGGCTGGGCCGAACGGTACGCCTACGACGCGAGCGGAAACCAGGCGGAAGCCAGTTGGCCCCTCTCACATCCCGGAAGCGAGGCCGTCGGACCGCGCACCTACGCCGGCTCGGCGATCCTCCGTGCCGGAGCCGTACGCTTCGAGCACGACGCGCTCGGCCGTATGACCCTCCGCCAGAAGCGGCGTCCGTCCCGGCGCCCGGACACCTGGCACTACACCTGGGACGCCGAGAACCGCCTCACCTCGGTCGTCACCCCGGACGGAACCCGCTGGCGCTATCGCCACGACCCGTTGGGCCGCCGAACCGCCAAGCAGCGGCTGGCCGACGACGGCGAGACCGTGGCGGAGGAGATCCGGTTCTCGTGGGACGGGATGACGCTCTGCGAGGAGACGATCCTCCAGGCGGACCTCGGGAACACGGTCGCCCTCACCTGGGACCACCGCTCCGGTGTTCCGCTGTCCCAGACGGAGCGAGTCCTCGGTGCGGGCACCCGCCAGGAAGAGGTCGACCGGCGGTTCTTCGCCATCGCCACCGACCTGGTCGGCACGCCCACCGAGCTGATCGGCGAGGACGGCACCGTCGCGTGGCGCAAACGCGCCACCCTCTGGGGCGCCACTGCCTGGGCCAGGTCGAGCACGGCGTACACGCCCCTGCGTTTTCCCGGCCAGTACTACGACCCCGAAACCGGTCTCCACTACAACCTGTTCCGTCACTACGACCCCGAGACCGCCCGCTACCTCACGCCCGACCCCCTCGGTCTGGCGCCGGCGCCCAACCCCGTCACCTACGTACGCAACCCCCACACCTGGTCCGATCCGCTCGGACTCAGTCCTTATCCACGCGGTGAGCGAGGCAACCCCTTCGACAACCGTGCCGACGCGGAGCGGGCCGCCCACGAACTCGCCGGCGTGCGCTACGGCGAGGAACCGATCGCCGAGTGGACCGTGACCGGGGACCGGCACCTCAAGCACGCACCTGGGTACATCTACTCGTCCGACCCGGCTCATTGGGGTCACTTCCGCCAGTTCGAGACGGACAGCGGCTCACGTGTGGTGGTCGAGCACACCCACGATCCGGCAGGCCCGCATTTCCATGCCGGCAAACCGAAGAACGACGACACCAGGAGTCTGGTCAACTTCGGCTGGGACAACACCCAAATCCAGCGGCCCGACGGCACCGTCGGCTATCCGGAGTCCATGGAGAGGTATGCCAAGATAAACAAGCCGGGCGGCGATCATCACCTTTTCTATTCAGGCGGCTGATCCCGGCGAACCGACGGAGGACAAGCAGTATGAACGACCGGCTGACGCCACACTGGCTGGAGATCTTCGAACGCTGCGGCTTGGACGTCGTGGAGGACCAGACGCACGAGGGACCTCCCGTCAACGCCGCGCTCTACGCGGTGAACGGGGTCGATGTCCAGCCTGCGGTCAAGGTCTCCGACTCGGCCCCTCACGCTCTCGAGGAGCTGAGCGGGGAGTGGCACCGGCTGTCCGGGGCAGCGCAGTTGTACTCGTCGAGCGGCGACTTCCTCCTCATGCCACCCGGATCCGGGGGCAGCAAGGTCGGCTGGGTGCGGGTGAGGGACCGGGTCGGAGCAGACCTTCCTTCACGCGTCGCCGCGGCGACGGGTGTGCCCGAGTTCATCGCCGTCTCCGTCGACGGCCGTCACCTGTGTGCCTCCACGGTCGAGGACGACGACTACTGGGTGGTCGTGCACGAATTCCACCCGTAAGGCCCGGCCCCGACACGGACGTAGTCGGGGCTGCGGCGCTCGGGACTCCAGGCGTCGTCGCCAGGACGGGGCTGGGACCGGTCCAGGGCCTGGATCTGCGATGTCTCGTCCACGTAGAGCACAAGCGCCTTCTCCGGCGGGTCGAGATGGAGGCCGACGACGTCACGGACCTTGTCGATGAACAGCGGATCCGTGGACAACACGAACGTCTGCGACCGGTGCGGGGCCCGGGCGAACGACGCCCGCCAGATCCGTGAACTGGCGGCCCGCAGTCGTCGCAGTACCCGTGTGGTGCTGGTGGTGGTCATCTCCGCGCTCACCCTGCCCACGGTTCTCCTGATGACTGCCGTTGCCTTCCAGGCAGCCAGACGGCTTGCTGGTGGTTTCAGAACGAACGGCGGCAGGCCACGGACAGACAGCAGCACGCTGTTCACCGTGGTGCCGACACGTCAGTGACAGTCGCTATCGTCCGCGCCATGACCTCAAGTGATCACCTGCTCGACCTGATCCAGAACACCCCAGAGATCGATCTGCTGCTGAGGTCGTCGTTCGGCTTCGACATCCATCGGAAGCACTATGGCGAGGGCTTGAGGCTTGCATCGGATGCACCGATGGAGGTGATCGCCGGTGGGGCCTACTTCCTCTGCACCGAGCAGAACGGTCGCCGACCGGTTGTATACGCAAGTTCCGAAGGGGAAGGCGGTCTGCTCGCCGATGACCTGGGGGAAGCGCTCACGAACCCACAAGACTCGGGTTGGGTTTCTGGTAAGCAACGATCGTGAGTGGCAACTGAGTTGGCACCCGCTGGTCAGCTCTCCCCGGGATCGGCTCTCGCCGGGCGGTGGTGGAACCGCAGACCGCCTCGGCCGTGAACGGACGCGGAGAAGCGGAGTCGTGGCTCTGGAGCGTCTGGGGGCCTGAAGTGTCGTCGCCGTTGCGCGAAGAGGACCTGGTGGAGGTCGGCGGGAATCGCTAGGAGCAGAGGCTGGGCGCCGGCGGCATGGGCGTCGTCCCTACCTCCCCGGTCACCAGGCGGGACGGCGGTCGCACTCAAGGTGATCCGACACCATCGAGCCACGGGCAATGTCCCCCGTCGGCCGGGCTTCGTGGTCCACGGTGACGGCCGGTTCGCCGCTAACCCCCAATGGCGTGCTGCACACTCTGAACACGCCCTGGGTCTCGGCAGACCCTCAACAGGGTCTCCGTGCCCCTGCGGGCCCAGGTGCGCGCCGCGGGCCGCGACCCCCCGCGTGCCCACCGAGTCAAAGGACAACCAGAACCGTTGCGGGCTCTCGGAACGTGAATGAACATGACGAGAGTCGGCGAACGAGGAGGGGGCGGGGTGTCCTTCGAGGAGGAGTGGGCGCAGCTGAAGGCTGATGCGCTGGCGAGGCGGGCCGAGGGCGGGATGCGGCTCAACCAGCTGCCGGCGGATTCCGGCGGAGATGCGCCGGCCGCGTCGGGCGAGGACCTTGTGGCGAAGGCGGACTCGATCAACGGGAACGCCAACGTGTTGGTGGAGATCGCCGGACTGCTGCACGAGGGCCGTCCGGACGCCGAGTCGGCGACGTTGGCGCGGTTACCGAGGGTGCCTGAGGATGTCGCGAGTCAGGTGGAACGTTTCGCCAGGTTCGCGGAGGATCAGTTCCTGGACACCATGGCCTTGTTCGCGGCGCTGTCGACCCGCCTGAGGACGGTCGGTGGGGATTTCGCGACGATCGAGGACGAGGCAGCCCGCCGGTTCCTGGAGGCGGTCCTCGGCGGCGATTACGTCTCTCCGGGGACGCGATGAGTGACGGGCTGAGCTACCGCAAGGATGTCGAGTTCCTGGAGAACTGCAATCCGCCGCTGGTGGAGCGCAACGCGGACGAGTACCAGCGCCTCAAGGCTCTCCTGGTGGCCGTCGCTCCCGCGGCGGAGCGGGCGGAGAAGCACACCGAGTGGCGCAGCGAGGGCAGCGCGCACTACACGGCCCGGCTCACCGAGGGGCGTCGTCTGGTCGACGAGCTCGCCGAGGGCTACGGTCATACCGCGAACGCGTTGCGTCGCTACGCGGAGGCACTGGCGTTGGCGAAGGCGTACTACTCCAACGGGCTGGTGAACGAGCAGGCGCTCGCCGACCTCATCCACACCAAGGGCACCGCGATCACCCGCACGGCTCAGGAGGCCGAGCCGATGCGGCAGTGGGAGGACATGCGCGCCACCACCGGCGTCATGGACTTCTTCGCGGAGCTGACCATGGACGTCGACGACATCCGTGACGAGGCCAACCGGCTCCACGACGCGGCCGGCGGCGACTTCGACCTGGCGCGGACCACCGAGAAGGAGGCCCGTGATCTCTGCGTCCACGAGCTCAAGCAGGCGTACGACCTGCTGCCGGACTTCCGGGTGTTCCTCACCGAGCGGGTGGACATCGCCGCCGCCATGCCCGATCTGCGGCGCGAGGCGGCCGAGGCGAGCAGCAACCCGGCGACCCGCTTGCCGGGCAGCGGGCCCAAGCAGGACTACTACCCGGCAGCCGGAGACAAGCTGGTCTCGCCGACGCTCGAGAACATCCGGATGCAGCTCGCCTCACTTCCGGGCGCGACGGACAGCTACTGGATACCGCCATCCAGCGACCAGGACAAGACCGAGTGGATCCGCGCCAACAAGGAGATCATCAAAGCCGCGGCCCACAACTCAGGACTGCCGCCGTCGATGGTCGCCGGCATCGCTTGGAAGGAGATCGCCGGCCAGCCTGGTCCTCTCGACGACATCACGGACACCATCCGGGAGCAGGCCGACTCCCCACTGAGTCCTATCACCCCTGAGAACCTGCCGTCGCGCCTCGGCGGTGACCCCGACGAGACGTCGTTCGGACCGATCGCCATCCAGGTACGGCGTGGTGCCGAGGTGCTCGGGTACGACCCGGAGAACCTCACCGACCAGCAACGGTCCATCATCGAGGACGCTCTCCAGGACCCGGGCCAGAACATCTTCATCGCCTCTGAGTACCTGGCCCAGCTGAAGGCGGAGAGCGACTTCGCCGACGTCCCCCCGGAGGAGATGACGCTGGAGCAGCAGCAGGAGCTCGCCGCCCGGTACAACGGCGGGCCCTACTGGGAGAACGACAAGGCACAGGGGTATGGCCGCGACTTCGCCAAGCACCTGGACGACGCAAGGAACGCGATCCGCTGATGGACTCCTCGAACCCCTCGAATACCGGTGACGCACAGCACGCCGCCGGGCATGCCCACCACCCGCTGGACGATCGTCCCTGGCATCCCGACGACGACCGGCCTCTGCTCCGGGTCGTCTTCGCCGTCCCGGTGGTGCTCCTGACTCTGGCGGCGGCGTTCTTCCTCTGGCTGGCCGTCATCACCCACCCGGACGGCGACTCGGACGAGGCCGCGTACGGCGGAATCGAGCTGGGCTGCGCCCTCACACTCGTCTCGGCGAGTGCGGTGGGGGCGCTGTGGCTGGTGCCCGCGGTGCGGAAGGTGATGCGGTGGCCGTGGGCGCTGCCGGCTGCGCTGCTCGGTGCGGCGGCCGTGGTGCGGTGGGTGTCCAGCGGGGCGTAGCCTTCGCCCGGCCGGCTGAAGCCGCACCGAGCTACTGCCCTGCCTTGTACGGGTCCTGCTCCGGTACGACGTATGGCTCGAGCTGGATTCCGGTCCGCAGTTCGTATGCGCGCCGAAGCCCGTCAAGGTGCTTGACGCGAAGAGCCAGACGGCTGGTCCAGCCGGCAATTTCCCTGGGGGTCACCTTGACGCGGCACTGCCGAAGCCATCGGACAGGGTCGAAACGCTGGCTGGTACCGGTGAGTGCGTCCGCCAGGTCGAGGGCGAGGATGCGGCGGGCGCCCGCTTCGGCGTCGCGGTCCCAAGCGATGCCCCGACATCTGGAGTGCCGTCCACGACGACGCTCCGGCATCCGCATCGGTACCGGGAGAGCCCGTGGTGGTGACCGAGCCGGTTGATCCCGCCTGCGCGAAGTCGCCAACCGGGTCGGGCAGCAGTGCCGAGACCGCGGCGCAGGTGCCCCCGCGGTAGAAGAAAGCCGTGTCGGAGCCCGCTTCGGTGCTCCCGGCGCAGGGCTTGCCCGGCCCGCGGGCCGTACCGGCCGGTTCTGTCGCTCTGGGACCGGAGACCGCGGTGGCTGGGGAGCGGGGAGGGAGCGGGCGGCTGGCGCACGGCGGGCTGCGGCAGCTTGTCATCGAGCACCTCACCGCTCATCCAGGTGAAGCGTTCACGGCCACCCGGATCAGCCGCGTGCTCGACCGATCCTCGGGGGCCATCGCCAACGCTCTGGTCACACTGACGAAGCAGGGCCGGGCCGAACAGGTCACCGAGCGGCCGCGTACCTACCGCGCCGTGCTGCCGGACGAGGCCGCATAACCGGAGCCGCGAGAGCGCTGCCGGGCAGGTTCGCCAATGGATCCGGTCCGGCAGCGCTCCTCTCGTGTCTATCCGGGGGCGAAAGGTCTCCATCCCAGGTGTGTCGGAACCATCGCCCTCGCAGTCCGCCGGGCCCCGCCCGAACCACGTCGTCCACGTGGCTCTGCCAGACGACCCACCCGAAGTGACCGTCCCGGTCGCCACCGCTCTGCTGCCCCTGCTGCGGCACCTGGCCGCCAGCCCTGCCCTCCCCGACCACACCCCATCCGAAGGGACGACCAGTTCGTGATTCGTTTCGCGTTCGCCGGACGCTGCTCCACCGAGGACCTTCAAGATCCCGAAGCGTCCCGGAACTGGCAGCTCACCCGCGCCAAGGCGCTGGTGGAGCCGGCCGGCGGTGAAATCGTCGCCGGGTACTCCGACATCGGCCACAGCCGCTCCCTGTCATGGCAGCGACGCCCTCGTGCCAACCAACTCCTGCAGGCACTCCGCAATCCCCAGCGGGGCTTCGATGCCGTGGTCATCGGGGAGCCGCAGCGCACCTTCTACGGCAACCAGTTCGGGAACACATTCCCCATCTTCGTCCATTTCTGCGTTCCGCTGTGGGTGCCGGAGGTCGGCGGGCCCATCGACCCGGACAACGAGGCGCACGACCTCGTCATGTCCGTCTTCGGCGGCATGAGCAAGGGCGAGCGGAACCGGATCAAGATCCGGGTCCGGACCGCGATGAGTTCCCAGGTCCAGCTCCAAGGCCGCCACCTCGGCGGACGGCCACCCTACGGGTACAGGACGGCCGATGCCGGCCCTCACCCCCACCCCGCGAAAGCGGCGACCGGCGCACGGCTGCATCACCTTGAGCCCGACCCCGAGACCGCACGGTCGTACTGCGGATCTTCCAGAGCTACGTCGACGGCGCCTCGCCCAACGCCCTCGCCGCCGTCCTCAACCGTGAAGGGGTCCCCTGCCCCTCCGCGCACGACGCGGCCCGCAACCCCCACCGGGCCAAAACTGCCCGGCAGAGCGGCGCGATCCTGCACAATCCCCGCTACACCGGCCACGAGGTCTGGAACAAGCAGCGCAAGGAAGAGCACCTCATCGACGTCGAAGAGGTCACCCTCGGCCACCGGACCCGGATGGCTCACAAGCCGGAGGAAAGTGGGTGTGGTCCAACGAGCCCGCCCACGAACCGATCATCACCACCCGCCTCATCGAAGAAGCGCAAAAGGCCCGCCGCGAACGCTCCCTCCGGCACGGCGGCCGCCCCGAACTCGACACCACCTACCGGCAACCGCCCCTACACCCTGCGCGGCAGGATCCGGTGCGCGCTAGCGGGAGGAGG
The DNA here is from genome assembly GCF_053592575.1 of Streptomyces sp. NPDC002640. Taxonomy (NCBI): domain Bacteria; kingdom Bacillati; phylum Actinomycetota; class Actinomycetes; order Kitasatosporales; family Streptomycetaceae; genus Streptomyces; species Streptomyces sp. NPDC002640. The sequence goes on from NZ_JBSFVZ010000010.1 coordinate 240,005, forward strand.
ATGCAGCCCGCCGTCATCCGCGACAACGTCTACTAACGGTGCGAGTTCCGCGAGACGGACCAGGCCCTCCGCCCCGGCCTCGACCACCCCCGCACCGTGTACCTGCGCGAAGACATCATCACCCCGCACCTCGACCGGTGGATCGCCCGCGCCTTCACTCCCGACCGGCTCACCATCACCTTCACCGAGCTGACCCACGCCACCGCCACGGCAGCCAAAGCCGCTGCCGCCGGCACCCCCGAAGAGAACCAGGCACGGCGAACCCCGCAGGAGTGCGACAAGCGCCTCGCCCGCTACCGTGCTGCACTCGCCGCCGGAGCCGACCCCACCTTCGTCACCCGATGGATCAACGACGCCCAGAGCGACAAACGCACCGCCCTCGCGAGACTGAAGAAGCCGGAGAGCCGCAGGCGAGCGCAGTCGGCGTGGCCAAAAAGAAGCTGCAGGTCGAGCAACCGCTGACGGAAAAGGACACCATCGAGATTGCGAAGAACAGCGGAGATACCGCACAACGGCTACTGAGTGCCGAAGCCAAGGCCAAAGCAGCGCTACACGAAGCCCTGGGCATCACTGTCCGCTACGAAAACGCGACGAGGACCGCGACCGTCAGGTCGAGGCCCTCGCATGCGTATCGTTGGAGTGCGTGTCCGAGGGGGGACTTGAACCCCCACGCCCGATAAAGGGCACTAGCACCTCAAGCTAGCGCGTCTGCCATTCCGCCACCCGGACCAGGTGTGTTGTCGCTCTGGGGTGATCCCCGCGGCGACATGGATAACCATACCAAGACTCCGGGGTGGGTTTCACCCGCATATCCGCTGGTGGGCGGCCCGCATCGAGGGGTACACGGAGCGTGATCGGCTCAGGTGGGGGTCTTCAGGCCGGTGAGCAGGCGGGCGGTGTCGAGGCCCGTGGTGAGGTACTGCTCGAAGGTGGCGTTGTGGAGGGCCCAGGGGAACGCCGCCGGCGGACGAGGGCGACGGCGGCGTCCACGGGGTGGCCGAGTTCGGTGAGGGCCTGGGCGACGACCAGGCCGGAGCGGTTGTAGCCGGAGTGGCAGCGGACCAGCACCCTGTCGCCGCGGCGGACGGCCTGGGCGGTGAGGCCGGCGAGCTGCTGGACGGTGTGGATCTGGTCGGGGCCAAGCGGACCGTCGGGGATCTCCGCGATCAGGTGCTCGACCGTGGTGCCGGGTCCGTGGCCGGGCCGCGTGAAGAGGCTGACCACCAGGTCGAACTGGGTGCCCACCACCGCGGCCCGCAGTTCGCCGGTGGGGTCGGTCCACTGGTGGCCGCCCATCCACAGGTCCGGGACGATCTCGTTCCAGGGCTCCTCGGGCCCGGGCACGTCCCGGTCCCGCTGTCGGGTCTTGCGCATCCGTGCGTCTTCCCTGTCTCCGTCTCAACGTGGAGCGGCATCACCGCGGGTGGGTGGGGGTCGGGCCTCAGCCCGGCGGGTCGCCCTCGGCGCGCTCGGCGAGTGCTGTCCTTGCCTGCCTGGGCGCCGTAGGACAGGATGCGCGTCACGGGACAGACGGTTCTGGTGAAGGGAATGCGACCGGCCAGCGCCTGCTCAGTCTCCCCGCGGGGAGACGCTGGCCGGCGGTCGGGCTACGGCATCAGGTGGTGGTCCGGGAAGTTGCCCGGCAGCCGCTCCCCCGGCGGGCCGTGGGTGACGGCGCGGACCAGGAGGTCGCCGCCGACGAAGGCGCCGTGCCAGGAGTGGCCGAAGCCGCCGAACAGTTCCTCGCGGTCGCCGCGTGAACGGGGGCGGTTGTGGCCGGTCTTGAAGGCGCGGATCTGCGGGGCGAGGCGTTCGTGGACGGCCGGGTCGTCGGTGGAGAGGGTGGCGACAAGGGCGCCGTTGGAGGCGTTCATGGCGGCCAGGAGTTCGGCCTCGGTGTCCACCAGGACGATGGTGTCGACCGGGCCGAAGGGTTCGGCGTGGTGGAGCGGCGAGGACGGGGGCGGGTTGAGGAGGGTGACGGGCCGGACGTAGGCGGAGGTGTCCTGGCCGGGGAGGAAGCGGGCGTCCCGGTCGCTGCCGCGGTGCAGGGGGACGGCGCCGCGGTCGATCGCCTCGGCCACCTGGTCGTGGAGGTCCTTGGCCTTGGCGGCGTTGATCACGGGGCCGAAGTCCAGGGTGGGGTACGGGTCGTCGGGATGCTCGACGGCGAGCGGGTGGCCGATGCGCAGGGTGCGGACGGCGGGCAGGTAGGCGGCCAGGAAGGCGTCGAAGAGGGTGCGCTGGACGACGAAGCGGGGGTAGGCGGTGCAGCGCTGTTTGCCGTAGTCGAAGAGTTTGGGGATCACGGCGGTCAGGGCGTCCCAGTCGCTGTACCGCCACACGCCCCAGGTGTTGAGGCCCTCCTGTTCGAGGATGTGCCGTTTGCCGAGGTCGGCGACGGCGGTGGCGACGGCGGCGCCGGTGTCGCGGCCGCCGACGAAGGAGACGCAGCCGATCTCGGGGGCCCGGACCAGCGCGCGGGAGAGCTCGCTGCCGCCGCCGCTGACCAGCGGTGACCGGGACGCCCTCGCGGGCGGCGAGCGCGCAGGCCAGGGTGAGGCAGGCGACGCCGCCGTCGGTGGGGGTCTTGGCGATCACCGCGTTGCCGGCCAGGGCCTGGACGAGGAGGGCGTGGACCAGGACGCTCATCGGGTAGTTCCAGCTCGCGATGTTGGAGACGGGTCCGTCCAGCGGGGTGCGGCCGTCCAGCATCCGGTCGATGCCCTCGACGTACCAGCGCACGCCGTCGACGCAGCGGTCGACGTCCGCGGTGGCCGACCTCCAGGGTTTGCCGATCTCCCGGACCAGCAGGAGGGAGAGCAGGTCGCGGTGGCGGGCGAGGGAGTCGAGGGTGGCGGCGACGCGGGCGCGGCGCTCGGGGAGGGGGACGTGGCGCCAGGCGCGGTGCTGGTCGAGTGCGGCGCGGACGGCGGCGTGCGCGGTGGCGGCGTCCAGCCGGGGCGGCCCGGCGACGGGGGTGCCGTCGACGGGGCTGGTGGCGGGCAGGGGGTGGCCGTCGGGGTGCCAGGCGCCGTTCCAGAGGTTGAGGACGCGGTCGTCCCGGAACGCCTCGGGGGCGGCGGCGAGCGCGCGCTGCCAGGCGTCGGTCCAGGAGGTGCCGGATTTCAGTACCAGGGGAGGCATGGGTCTCCGCTCTCGGTGAGGTCCGGTGGGCGGGGGCGGGGGGCGGGTGCGGGGGCGGGAAGCGGGGGCGGGCAGTGACCGGAACCGTCGGCCGCGCGGGGCGACCACTGGGCAGCAGCCGCGCCCCCGGACCGGGGCGGGCGGTCAGCCGCGGAGGTCCAGCGGACCGGCGGTCAGCCGCGGAGGTCCGGGGGCGGGCGGTCAGCCGCGGAGGTCCGGGGGCGGGGCGGTCAGCCGCGGAGGAGGGCCGCGGCGAGGCGGGCGGTCTCGGTGGGGGTGGAGCCCACCCGGACGCCGGCGGCCTCGAGCGCGGCCTTCTTGGCGGCGGCGGTGCCCGAGGAGCCGGAGACGATGGCGCCGGCGTGGCCCATGGTCCTCCCCTCCGGGGCGGTGAATCCGGCGACGTAGCCGACGACCGGTTTGCTGACGTGGTCGCGGATGTGGGCGGCGGCGCGTTCCTCGGCGTCGCCGCCGATCTCGCCGATGAGGACGATCAACCGGGTGTCCGGGTCGTCCTCGAAGGCCCGCAGGCAGTCGATGTGGGTGGTGCCGACGACCGGGTCGCCGCCGATGCCGACACAGGTGGAGAACCCGAAGTCCCGCAGCTCGTACATCAGCTGGTAGGTGAGGGTGCCGGACTTGGAGACCAGGCCGACGGGGCCGGGCCGGGTGATGTCGGCGGGGATGATCCCCGCGTTGGACCGGCCGGGGCTGATCAGGCCGGGGCAGTTGGGGCCGACGACCCGGGTGCCGCTGCGGCGGGCGTGGTCGGTGAAGGCCACCGTGTCGTGGACGGGGACGCCCTCGGTGATGACGACGGCGAGGCCGATGCCGGCGTCGGCGGCCTCGGTGACGGCCGCGCGGACGTGGGCGGGCGGCACGAAGACCACGCTGACGTCGGCGCCGGTGGCCTCGATGCCCTCGGCGACGCTGCCGAAGACCGGGACCTTGCGGTCGTCGAAGCCGACGGTGCGGCCCGCCTTGAGCGGGTTGACGCCGCCGACGACGTCGGTGCCGGCGGCCAGCATGCGGCGGGTGTGCTTCATGCCTTCACCGCCGGTCATCCCCTGGACGAGGATCCTGCTCTCCTGGGTGAGGAAAACGGCCATGTCGGTACTCCTCAGGTCCGGGGCCCGTGGGCGGCGTGGGCGGCGTGGGCGAGTTCGGCGGCGCGTCGGGCGGCGCCGTCCATGGTGGTGGCCTGCTCGACGAGCGGATGGCCGCGCTCGGCCAGGATCGCCCGGCCGCGGGCGGCGTTGTTGCCGTCGAGCCGCACCACCAGCGGCCGGGTGAGGTCGACGCTCTCCAGGGCGCGGACGATGCCGTCGGCTACGGTGTCGCAGGCGGTGATGCCGCCGAAGACGTTGACGAGGACGGACCTGACGCCGGGGTCGGAGAGGACCACGGAGAGGCCGTCGGCCATGACGTGGGCGGAGGCGCCGCCGCCGATGTCGAGGAAGTTGGCCGGGCGGGCGCCGCAGCCGGCCACCACGTCGAGGGTGGACATCACCAGGCCGGCTCCGTTGCCGATGACGCCGACCTCGCCGTCCAGCTTGACGTAGTGCAGGCCGCGTTCGGCCGCCGCGGCCTCCAGGCGGTCCTGGGCCGTGTCGCCGTGGTCGTCCCTCAGGGGGTGGCGGAAGCGGGCGTTGTCGTCCAGGGTCACCTTCCCGTCCAGGGCCACGATCTGCCCTGGGCGGTCTCGACCAGCGGGTTGACCTCGACGAGGAGGGCGTCCTCTGCGGTGAGGACGCGCCAGAGCCGCATCAGGACGTCCACCGACCGCGGGGGCAGCGCGGCCGCCTCGGCGATCCGCCCGGCCACCGCGGCGGTGACGCCCTCGGCCGGGTCGACGGGCATGCGGACGACGGCCTCCGGGCGGGTGGCGGCGACCTCCTCGATGTCCATGCCGCCCTCCGCGGAGGCGATGGCGAGGAACCGCCCGGACGTCCGGTCGAGGACGTAGGAGACGTAGAACTCGCGCGCGATGTCCACGGGTTGGGCCAGCATCACGCTGCGGACGGTGTGGCCCTTGATGTCCGTGCCGAGGATGCGGCGGGTGACGCGTTCCGCCTCGGCGGGATCGGCGGCGAGCCGGACCCCGCCCGCCTTGCCGCGCCCGCCGGTCTTCACCTGCGCCTTGACCACGGCCCGGCCGCCGAGGCGGCGGGCGATCTCGCGTGCCCGGCCGGCCTGGTCCGTCACCTCCGCCCGTGGCGTCGGCACGCCGTACTCGTCGAGGAGTTCCCTTGCCTGGTACTCGAAAAGGTCCATTCCGGCTCCTGATGAAAGTGCCGCACGCCCCCTGGACACCACCGACCGGATGCGGGATAACAAGCTTCATACAGTATTCGTCGACTGTATGCAATGTACGACGGTAGCGCGCACAGCGGCACTCCGAACCGGTCGATGGACAAGGTCGATGGACAAGTGAGGTGACCCGACGGTGACCACCGTTGCGACAGACAAGGCCCTCGACGGCATCCGGGTGCTGGACATGACGCATGTCCAGTCCGGCCCGTCCGCCACCCAGTTGCTCGCCTGGATGGGTGCGGACGTCGTCAAGCTGGAGGCGCCGTCAGGCGACATCACGCGCAAGCAGCTGCGTGACCTCCCGGACGTCGACTCCCTCTACTTCACGATGCTCAACTGCAACAAGCGCAGCATCACCCTCAACACCAAGAGCGAGCGCGGCAAGGAGCTTCTGACCGAACTGATCCGCCGGTCCGACGTGATGGTGGAGAACTTCGGCCCCGGCGCCGTCGACCGGATGGGCTTCACCTGGGAGCGCATCCAGGAGATCAACCCGCGGATCGTCTACGCCTCCATCAAGGGCTTCGGCGACGGCCCGTACACCGGCTTCAAGGCCTACGAGGTGGTCGCCCAGGCGATGGGCGGCTCGATGTCCACGACCGGGTTCGAGGAGGGCCCGCCGACCGCCACCGGGGCCCAGATCGGCGACTCGGGCACCGGGGTGCACACCGTGGCCGGCATCCTCGCCGCGCTGTACCAGCGGGAGCGGACCGGGCGCGGCCAGCGGGTCAACGTGGCCATGCAGCACGCCGTGCTGAACCTGTGCCGGGTGAAGCTGCGGGACCAGCAGCGCCTGGCGCACGGTCCCCTCGCCGAGTACCCCAACGAGGACTTCGGCGACGAGGTGCCGCGCTCCGGGAACGCCTCGGGCGGCGGGCAGCCGGGGTGGGCGGTCCGGTGCGCGCCCGGCGGCCCGAACGACTACGTCTACGTGATCGTGCAGCCGGTCGGCTGGAAGCCGATCACCGAGCTGATCGGCCGGCCGGAGCTGGCCGACGACCCGGGCTGGGCGACGCCGGAGGCGCGGCTGCCGAAGATCGGCAAGATGTTCCAGCTCATCGAGGAGTGGTCCGCCTCGCTGCCCAAGTGGCAGGTGCTGGAGGAGCTGAACCGGTACAACATCCCCTGCGGGCCGGTGCTCTCCACCAGGGAGATCATCGAGGACGAGTCGCTGGTGGCCAACGGGATGGTGGTGCGCGTCCCGCACAAGGAGCGGGGCGAGTTCGTCACCGTCGGCAGCCCCATCAAGCTCTCCGACTCGCCCGTCGAGGTACGCAGCTCCCCGCTGCTGGGCGAACACAACGAAGAGGTCTACGTCGGCGAACTCGGTCTCGGTGACGAGGAGTTGCGCCTTCTCAAGTCGAACGGAGTGATCTGAGCGTGATGGCCGACGACAGGCAGCGGCGGGTACGCGAACTGCTGGAAGCGGTGCGCGCCGAGGGCCGCACGGCGCTGACCGCGCCGGAGGGCAAGGTGGTCGCCGACGCGTACGGGATCGCCGTGCCGCGCGAGGCGCTCGCCCGGGACGTGGAGGAGGCGGTCTGCGCGGCCGCGCGCTTCGGCGGGCCCGTGGTGATGAAGATCGTCTCGCCGGACATCCTCCACAAGACCGACGCCGGCGGGGTGATCGTGGGCGTGGAGGGCGCGGCGGCGGCGCGGGCGGCGTTCCTGAGGATCGTGGAGAACGCCAGGGCCTACGACCGCGAGGCCCGGATCGAGGGCGTGCAGGTGCAGGAGCTGCTGCCGTCCGGCCAGGAGGTGATCGTCGGGGCGGTGACCGACCCGACCTTCGGCAAGGTGGTGGCCTTCGGGCTGGGCGGCGTGCTGGTGGAGGTCCTGAAGGACGTCACCTTCCGGCTGGCGCCGGTGGACGCCGACGACGCCCTCGGCATGCTGGACTCCATCCGGGCCGCCGAGGTGCTGCGCGGGGTGCGCGGGGCGCCCGCCGTGGACCGGTGGGCCGTCGCGGAGCAGATCCGCCGGGTCTCCCAACTGGTCACCGACTTCCCGGAGATCGCCGAGGTGGACCTCAACCCGGTGATCGCCACGCCGGAGGGCGCGACGGCCGCGGACATCCGCGTCATCCTCGCCGGGTCGACACCGCGCCCGCGCCGGAGGTACGGCCGGGAGGAGATCCTCACCTCGATGCGCCGGCTGATGCAGCCGTCCTCGGTGGCGGTCGTCGGCGCCTCCAACGAGCAGGGGAAGATCGGCAATTCGGTGATGCGCAACCTCGTCGACGGCGGCTTCTCCGGCGAGATCCATCCGGTGAACCCCAAGGCCGACGACATCCTGGGCCGCAAGGCGTACAAGAGCGTCCTGGACGTTCCCGGCGAGGTGGACGTGGCGGTCTTCGCCATCCCGGCGAAGTTCGTCGCGGCGGCGCTGGAGGAGGTGGGCCGGAAGAAGATCCCCAACGCCGTGCTCATCCCGTCCGGCTTCGCGGAGACCGGTGAGCACGCGCTCCAGGAGGAGATCGTCGCCGTAGCCGAGCGCCACGGCGTGCGGCTGCTCGGGCCGAACATCTACGGCTACTACTCCACCTGGCAGGACCTCTGCGCCACCTTCTGCACGCCGTACGACGTCAAGGGCGGGGTGGCGCTGACCTCGCAGTCCGGCGGCATCGGCATGGCCATCCTGGGCTTCGCGCGCACCACCAGGACCGGGGTGTCGGCGATCGTCGGCCTCGGCAACAAGTCGGACATCGACGAGGACGACCTGCTGACCTGGTTCGCGGAGGACCCGCACACCGAGTGCATCGCCATGCACCTGGAGGACCTGAAGGACGGCCGGGCGTTCGTCGAGGCCGCCAGGGCGACCGTGCCGAAGAAGCCGGTGGTGGTCCTCAAGGCGGGCCGGACCGCGGCGGGCGCCAAGGCGGCGGGCTCGCACACCGGCGCGCTGGCCGGTGACGACGCCGTGTACGACGACATCCTCCGCCAGGCGGGCGTGATCCGGGCCCCGGGGCTCAACGACATGCTGGAGTACGCGCGGGCGCTGCCGGTGCTGCCGACGCCCCGGGGCGACAACGTGGTGATCATCACCGGGGCCGGGGGCAGCGGCGTGCTGCTGTCGGACGCGGTGACGGACAACGGGCTGTCGCTGATGGAGATACCGCCGGACCTGGACGAGGCGTTCCGCCGCTTCATCCCGCCGTTCGGCGCGGCCGGCAACCCGGTGGACATCACCGGCGGCGAGCCGCCCTCGACGTACGAGGCGACGATCCGGCTGGGTCTGGAGGACGAGCGGATCCACGCGCTGGTCCTCGGCTACTGGCACACCATCGTCACCCCGCCGATGGTCTTCGCGGAGCTGACCGCGCGGGTGGTGGCCGAGTACCGCGAACGCGGGATCGAGAAGCCGGTGGTGGCCTCCCTGGCCGGTGACGTGGAGGTCGAGGAGGCGTGCCAGTACCTCTTCGAGCACGGGGTGGTGGCCTACCCGTACACCACGGAGAAGCCGGTGGCGGTGCTGGGCGCCAAGTACCGGTGGGCGCGGGCCGCGCGGCTGCTGTGAGCCTTCGGCGACGGTGACGTCCGGCATCCACGACGAGGGCGACGGGACGGGTGGTGGTCGATGAGGGCGTGAGGCGACGGGGCGGCCGACGGTGCGGTCGGCCGCCACCGGGACCCGTGCGCACACGAAAGGAATGGGACAGGGGGCGCTGGCCAGGTCTTTCGAACGCGAGGGGTGCTTTCCCACAATGACAGCAACCGACGATCTCGCAACACCACTTCCCTACCGGGAGGTCACGGACGGCAACGGCCGGGTGTACCGGCTGGGCGAGTCCGACATCGACATCACGGGCCGCAAGCGGATCTGGATGGTCGTCCTGCCCTGGGTGGGCATGATGGGCATCTCCTCGGCGGAGTACGCGTTCGCGTCCGCGGAGGACACCCTGCACGCGGCGCACCACTGGGACAGCGGGGCCATCTACTGGATGATGACCGTGTGGGTCTTCTTCCAGGCCGCGGTGGCCTTCCCGGCCGGCCGGCTCCGGGAGAGCGGGAAGCTGCCGGCGCGCTCCGCGATGATGCTCGGCGCGCTCGGCACGCTGCTGGGTTACGTGTCCCTCGCCTACGCGCCGCACGTGATGCTGGCGTTCATCGGCTTCGGCATGTTCAGCGGGATGGGCGCGGGCATGGTGTACGCCACCTGCGTCAACATGGTGGGCAAGTGGTATCCGGAGCGCAAGGGCGGCAAGACCGGCTTCGTCAACGGCGGTTTCGCCTACGGCTCGGTGCCCTTCGTGTTCATCTTCACGGGCTTCATGGACATCGGTAACTTCCAGTGGGTCCTGGTCACGGTGGGGCTCTTCCTCTCCGCGGTGGTGGGCGTCGCGGGGTACTTCTTCAAGGACCCGCCGAAGAACTGGTGGCCCGCCGAGGTCGACCCGCTCTCCCCGCCTGAGGACCCGCGGGCCCGCCGCTCGCTGGAGAAGAACCCGCCGGCCGTCAAGCAGTACAGCCCGCTGGAGGCGTGGAAGACCGGCCGGGTGGCGCTGATGTGGTTCTGTCTCGCCTGCACGTCGGGCGTGAACATCTTCGGCATCGCCTTCCAGGTCGACATCGGGCAGGAGGCCGGCTTCGCCGCCGGGATCGTGGCCACCGCCATGTCCCTGAAGGCGATCGTCAACGGCACCGGGCGGGGTGTGATCGGCTGGCTCTCCGACCGCTACGGGCGCAAGCAGTGCCTGATCGCGGTCTGCGTCATCCTGGGTCTCGCGCAGTTCGGCATCATCTGGTCCGCGGACATCCGGAACCTGCCGCTGTTCCTGACGTTCTCGGCCATCTCCGGCTTCGGCGGTGGCGCCATCTTCCCGATGTTCGCCGCGATGACCGCGGACTACTTCGGCGAGAACAACAACGCCACCAACTACGGCATGGTCTACAGCTCCAAGCTGGTCTCCGGACTGGGCGCGGGCATGGGCTTCGTGGTCGTCGACGCCTGGGGCCTGGACGGCGCCTTCACCCTGGCGGGCTGCATCTCGTTCTTCGCCTGCCTGGTGGCGCTCTTCCTCTCCCCGCCGGGACGGGAACGCCACCGCCTCATCAGCATCCGGTGACCCCGGGCGCCCCGCACACGGGCCGCCCCTCACCCGCCCGCCGATCACGGAAGGGCCCTGCCACCCCTGGCAGGGCCCTTCCGCGCGTACCCGGCACGGGGCCGCGCCTGTTCCACGGGCACGGACCCGGAGGGATACCTAGGCTGACGCCGTGACGAGAGGGGCGGGGCGGGTGGCGTCCGCGGCGTGGGGACTGGTGGCCGTGCTGTGCGCGGGGGCGGCCTTGTGGACCGTGGCCGGTGGACTCGTGGGCGTGGGACTGCTGGGAACCGAGGACCGGCTGCGGATCTCCGCGTGCCGGCAGGAAGGGGGCGGGCGGAGCGGCCGTCACGTCGTGTGCGAGGGCCGGCTCGCCTCGGGCGGCCGGGCGGGGGTCCGCCACGACGGCGTGCCCGGGGAGACCGTGCCCGTCGCCCGGTCCCCGTGGGGGACGTACACCGTGGTCGACACCGGCGCGGTGCGATGGGCGACGATGGTGCTCGTCCCGGTCGTTCCGCTCGCCGCGGCGGGCCTGTGCGGGTACGCCTCGGTGAGGTCGTTCCGCGGGAGCGGGGCAGCGGTGGAGCGGACCTGACGACCCGGCCTCCGGGGTGGGGGTGAGGAGTTGCCGCAGGCCGGGCGGTGGCGGTGAGGTGGGGCCCGACGCCCGCCCGGTCAGGCCTGGCTGGTGGAGGGGGTGCGGTCGAGGGGGGCGGGGGCGGTGCTGGCTCGGGGGAGGAGGCGGGCCGGTTCGTCCTCCTGGTCCTCCGCCCACCCCTCCCCCACCAGGGCGAGCAGCGTGCGGACCGCGTGCCGACCGTACGCCGGGATGTCCCGGTTCAGCGCCGTGATCGCCGGCCGCACCACGCGGGTGAGCTGTGAGTCGTCCCAGGCGACCAGGGAGAGTTCCTCCGGGACCCGCAGCCCCAGTTCGTCGGCGACCGAGAGCCCGGCGACCGCCATGATGTCGTTGTCGAAGACGATGGCCGTCGGCCGTCCGGGGCCGATCAGCAGCGACCGGGCGGCCCGCGCGCCCTCCTCCCCCGAGTAGTCGGTGTGGACGATGGCGGGCGGTGCCATCCCCAGTTCCGCGCAGACCTCCCGGTGCGCCCGGTCCCGCCGCGCCGTGTGGTCGAGGGCGCGCAGCCCGGCGACCCGGGCGACCGAGCGGTGGCCGAGCGCGTGGAGGTAGCGCAGGGTGTGGCCGAGGGCCACCGCGTCGTCGGACCAGACCGCCGGCAGCCCGCCCGCCGCGCCGGGGTGGCCGACGGCCACCGCGGGCAGGCCAAGTTCCCGCGTCAGCTCGATGCGCGGGTCGCCGGCGCGCAGGTCGGTGAGGAGGACGCCGTCGACCCGGCCCTCGCCCCACCAGCGGCGGTGGACCTCCATCTCCTGCGTCTCGTCGGGGACGAACTGCAGGGTCAGCGCCCGCCCGTGGGCGGCCAGTTCGTCCTGCATGCCGCTGATCAGTCCCATGAAGAACGGTTCCGCCCCGAGGAGTTGGGCGGGCCTGGAGGAGACGAGTCCGACGGCGTCGGCGCGGGCGCGGGTCAGCGCGCGGGCGGCGCTGTTGGGCCGCCAGCCGATCTCCCGGGCGATGCGCTTGATCTCGGCGCGGGTCCCCGGCGACACGCCGGGCCGGTCGTTGAGCGCGTACGAGACCGCGACCTTGGAGACGCCCGCGCGGCGCGCGATGTCCTCCATGGTGGGGCGACGCCTGGACATGTGACCTCGCTTAACCGCTTCATGAGTGGGCCGTCATCGTAGCGGCACCGCCGCACGTCCAGGTCTGCCCAGCAGTGCCGCCGCCATAACAACTCCCTTGTAACGAAGCCACGGGAGCGCTCCCGCGACCCCTTGACACGACTGCGGGACGGGCCCAGACTTCCGCCACTTACCCGGTTCAGTTGCTCCGCCCGACGAGGGGCGGGGAGGGAGTTGACCGATGCGTATCCGGGCGCGGTTCATCGCTCTGTTGGCCGCCGGCGGCATGCTCGTCACGGCGTGCACGGGCGGGGGGTCCTCCACGACCCCGGACGGCAAGTCAGGCCCCGTCGGGGAGAAGGGGCTTCCGAGGAACGAGACCCTGTACACGAGCGGCACCCAGTGGGGCCCGCCCGCGAACTACAACCCGCTGCGCAACTGGGACCACGCCACCGGCACCAAGGGCCTGGCCTACGAGACGCTGTTCCACTTCGACCCGCAGAAGGGCGAGCTGGTCCCCTGGCTGGCGGAGAGCGGTTCGTGGACCGACGACAAGACCTACGAGGTCACGCTGCGTTCCGGCGTGACGTGGTCGGACGGCAAGCCGCTGAAGGCCCAGGACGTCGTCTTCTCCTACGAGATCGGCAAGCTGGAGGCGGCCTCGTTCCACACGCTGTGGGACTGGCTGGGCAAGGCGGAGGCCGTCGACGAGCGGACCGTGCGCTTCACCTTCGAGGAGGCCCGCTACCAGGAGTGGGACTACACCCTCTACGGTCAGCCGATCGTCCCGGAGCACGCGTGGGGCGAGCTGTCCGACGAGGAGGTCCTCAACGGCGTCAACGACAAGCCGGTGGTGACGGGGGCGTACAACCTCAAGAGCCACACCCAGGACCGGGTGGTGTGGGAGCGGCGCGACGACTGGTGGGGCGTCGAGGCGCTCGACATGAAGCCCGCGCCGAAGTACATCGTCGACATCTCCAACCCCAGCAACGAGGTGGTCATCGGCCAGATCGGGCAGGGGCAGCTGGACCTCAGCAACAACTTCCTCCCCGGCGCGGCCTCGCTGATCAAGAGCGGCAAGGCCGTCTCGTACTACGACAAGCCGCCGTACATGCTGTCCGCCAACACCGCGTGGTTGGTGCCCAACACGACCCGCAAGCCGATGGACGACGCCGCCTTCCGCAAGGCGCTGGCGTTCTCCGTCGACACCGGCAAGATCGTCAAGGGCGTGTACGGAGACCTGGTGCGGCCGGCCGACCCGACCGGCCTGCTGCCGCAGTGGGACGCCTTCGTCGACAAGTCGCTGACCGCGAGCAGCGGTTTCTCGTTCGACACCGCCAAGGCCAAGAGCCTTCTGCAGGACGCCGGGTACAAGGACACCGACGGCGACGGGATGGTGGAGGACAGGAGCGGCGACAAGGTCGCGCTGAAGCTGATCGTGCCGTCCGGCTGGACCGACTGGATGGAGGCGGCGAAGGTCATCGCGGAGGGCGCCAAGGCCGCGGGCATCGACGTGACGACCGAGTTCCCGGACCAGAACGCGCTCAACGACCTGCGTGCCAAGGGTGACTTCGACCTGCTGATCAACAACGAGCGGCAGCTCTCCAACACCCCGTGGACGTACTACGAGTACATGTTCCAGCTGCCGGTCCGCGACCAGCAGAACACGGTGAACTTCGGCCGCTACGAGAACGAGGAGGCCTGGAAGCTCGTCCAGGAGCTCGGCGGGGTCAGGACCGACGACGAGGCGGGCATGAAGGAGGCGATCTCGCGGATCCAGGAGATCCAGCTGGAGGAGATGCCGGTCATCCCGCTCTGGTACAACGGCCTCTGGTCGCAGTCGACCACCGGGGTGTGGACCAACTGGCCCTCCGAGAAGGGCGACAACCACCACGCGCCGACGCTGTGGCGCAACTGGCTGGAACTGGGCGGCTTCGAGGCGCTGACCGGCCTCAAGCCCGCGAAGCAGTAAGCCCCGCGCGGCCGGGGAGGCCGCCGCAGGCACCCGTGCGCCACCGGAGGCGGTGGACGGGCCCGCCTCCGGCGGCCTCCCCGCGCGCCGCCCTCCCCCGCCGCCTGCGATCCTGGAGTTTTCCTTGCGCCGCTACTTCGCCCGCAAGCTCCTCGTCTACGTCCTCACGTTCGTCTTCGCCGTCACGGTGAACTGGATGATCCCGCGCTTCATGCCGGGCGACCCCGTCTCCTCGATGATCTCCCGCGCCCGTGTCTCGCAGCCCGAGGCCGTGGAGCACATGAGGACCTACTACAACGAGCTCTTCGGCTTCGACCGGCCCGTCTGGGAGCAGTACCTGAGCTTCTGGTCGTCGCTGCTGCAGGGCGATTTCGGCCTGTCGATCTGGGTCTTCCCCCAGCCGGTCGGCGAGATCATCATGGGCGCCCTGCCGTACACCCTCGCCCTGATGGTCCCGGCCATCCTGCTCAGCTGGTTCGTCGGCAACTGGCTCGGCGCCCTGGCCGCCCGCCGCAAGGTGCTGGACAACACGGTGCTGCCGGTCGGGTACCTGCTGACGGCCATGCCGTACATGTGGATCGCCGTCCTGCTGGCCTGGGTGCTGGGCGCCAAGGCCGGCTGGTTCCCGGTCTCGGGCGCGTACAGCCTGGAACACCTGCAGCCGACCTGGAGCTGGGCCTTCCTCACCGACGCGCTGCACCACTGGGTGCTGCCCTTCCTGTCCCTGTTCCTGGTGGCGCTGGGCGGCTGGGCCATCGGCATGCGCAACATGATCATCTACGAGCTGGAGGCGGACCACTCCTCGTACCTGTCCGCCCTGGGCGCGCCGCAGCGGCTGATCCGCAGATACGCGTTCCGCAACGCCGTCCTCCCCCAGATCACCGGTCTGGCGCTGCAGTTGGGCGTCCTGGTGGCCGGCGCGCTGGTGACGGAGATCGTCTTCAACTACCCGGGCCTGGGCAGCCTGATCCTCGCGGCGATCCAGAACCGCGACTTCTTCCTGCTCCAGGGCACCTTCCTGTTCATCGTGATCGGCGTACTGATCGCCAACTTCATCATCGACCTCGTGTACGTGGTCGTCGACCCCCGGACGCGCACCGGCATGGCGGGAGGCCAGTCATGAACGCGATGCCCCCACCGGGCGACCCGGCGACCGAGCCGGCCGCCGTCACCGAGGCGGCGCAGCAGTCGCCGCCGCTCACCCCCACCAGGGAGACCCTGCACTACGCGATCCGCAACCCCAAGCTGCTCATCGGGCTGGCGGTGGTCGCCGTGCTCCTGCTGACCGGGCTGGTCGGTCCGCTGCTGCTGGACAACGCGGACCCCAACGCCTACTCCGGGCCGCAGGCGGCGCCGCCGGACGGCGAGCACTGGTTCGGCACGACCTCCTTCGGGCAGGACGTCTTCGCCCAGTTCGTCCACGGCCTGCGCGCCACCTTCCTGGTGGGCGTGATCGGCGGCGGCATCGCCGCGGTGATCGCCATGCTGGTCGGGTTCTTCGCCGGCTACCGGGGCGGCTGGGTGGACGAGGTGCTGACCATGTTCACCAACATCGTGCTGGTCATCCCCTCCCTGGCGGTGCTGCTCATCGTCAACGCCTACCTCGGCGTGCGCAGCGTGCCGGTGCAGGGCCTGTTCATCGGGCTGACCTCGTGGCCGTGGGCGGCGCGGGCGATCCGCGCGCAGACGTTCAGTCTCCGCACCCGCGACTTCGTCGACCTGGCCCGGCTGAGCGGCAGCCGCACCTGGAAGATCATCTTCCGGGAGATCGCGCCGAACATGAGCAGCTACCTCTTCATGACGTTCATCCTGCTCTTCGGCGGCTCCATCCTCATCGCCTCCTCCCTCGACTTCATCGGCCTCGGCCCGACCGACGGCGTGTCGCTGGGGCTGATGCTGCAGAGCGCCCAGCAGTGGAGCGCGCTCCAGCTCGGCCTGTGGTGGTGGTTCGTGCCGCCGGGTGTGGGCATCACGGCCGTCGTCGGCGCGCTGTACGTCGCCAACGTGGGTCTGGACGAGGTGTTCAACCCCAAGCTGAGGGAGTCGTGACGACATGGCCCTGACCGTCGACGACCTGAGGGTCCACTACCGCACGCTGCGCGGCGACGTCCGCGCCCTGGACGGCGTCAGCTTCTCCGTCGACGACGGCGAGATCCTGGGCCTGGTCGGGGAGTCGGGCTGCGGGAAGACCACGCTCGGCAAGTCGCTCATCCGCATGGACGGCCGGATGCGCCACGTCGGCGGCACCGTCACCCTCGACGGGGACGACGTGCCGGTGGGCGACGACCGCGCCATGAACGCCTTCCGCTTCCGCCGCATCTCCCTGGTGCCGCAGTACTCGATGAGCGCGCTGAACCCGACGCGGCGCATCGGCCGGATGATCCGCGAGCTGCTCGCCTCCCGCGGGGTGAGCGTGGACACCGCGGAGCTGCACCGGCGGCTGGCGCTGGTCGGGCTGGGGCCGGAGGTCCTCGAGCGCTACCCGATCGAGCTGTCGGGCGGCATGAAGCAGCGCACGGTGATGGTGATCTCCACGCTGCTCGACCCGTCGCTGCTGGTGGCGGACGAGGTGACCAGCGCGCTGGACGTCTCCAACCAGAAGGCCGTCGCGCACGCCCTGGTGGGGCTGCGCGACCAGGGCCTGGTCACCAGCATGGTGTTCATCACCCACGACCTGGCGCTGACCTCGCACATCGCCGACACCATCATGGTGATGTACGCGGGCCTGCTCGCCGAGAAGGCTCCGGCGGGGGTGCTGACCACGGCCCCGCGCCACCCGTACACCCGCCGGCTGCTCGCCGCGCTGCCCGAGCCGGGCGTGCGCCGCTCGCAGGGCCGGCTGTCCGGCATCGAGGGCAGCCCGCCGTCGCTGCTCTCCCCGCCCGCCGGATGCCGGTTCCGCGACCGGTGCCCGCTGGCCGACGACGGGTGCGCGGAGCAGCCGCCGGTCGTCGAGGTCGCCCCCGATCACCACGTAGCGTGCTGGAAGGCCTGATGCTGACACTCGACCGCGTCACCAAGACGTTCCGGACCGGGACCTTCTCCGGCAGCACGCTGACCGCCGTGGACCGGGTCTCCTTCACCGTCGGGCGGGGGGAGGTCGTCACCCTGCTGGGCGAGAGCGGCAGCGGCAAGTCCACCCTGGGGCGCATGATCCTCGGCCTGACCCCGGTGAACGGGGGATCGCTGACGCTGAACGGCGAGCCGGTGCGGGGCGGCAAGGAGTACTACCGCCGGGTGCAGGGGATCTTCCAGGACCCGTTCAGCTGCTTCAACCCGGTGTTCAAGGCGGACCGGGTCTTCGCCCTGGTGAAGGAGGCCTACCATCCACGGGTCCCGGCGGCCGACTGGCGGGAGCGGGTGGAGTCGGCGGTGCGCGACGTGCGCCTGGACCCGGCCCAGGTCCTCGGCAAGTACCCGCACCAGCTCAGCGGCGGCCAGTTGCAGCGCCTGCTGATCGCCCGCGCGCTGCTCCTGGACGGCCTGGAGTTCCTGGTCGCCGACGAGATCACCAGCATGCTGGACGCCTCGACCCGGATCGACGTGCTCAACCTGCTGGGCGACCTGCGGGAACGGGGCCTGGGCGTCCTGTACATCACGCACGACCTGTCGCTGGGCACGTACCTGGCGGAGCGCACGGTGGTGCTGCGCCACGGGCGGGTGGAGGAACGGGGGGCGACCGAGAAGGTGTTCGGCAATCCGCTGCACCCCTACACCCGTCATCTGCTGGCCGCGGTGCCGCGCCTGGGCGTGGACTGGGTCGACGCGGAGCCCGTGGAGAGCTGCGCCTTCCACGACGCGGGCGCCGACGGCGACCTGTGCGAGGTGGAGCCGGACCACTTCGTGGCCTGCGCGCGGCTGCCCCGGTGCCCGGGCGGCTGAGGGGGCGGTCCGGCCGGCCGGGCGCGTGGCGGGCTCCGCCGCCACGCGCCCGGCGTCGTCGGGGGGTTACCGCCGGCGCCGCAGGGCGGCGATGTTGCGGTAGCCGATGCGGGCGTGCTCCAGGGACTGGCCGGGGTCGGTGGAGCTGGGGGCGTTGTCCTGCTCGACCATCGGGTGGTGGGTGGTGCGGTGGCCGACGCGGGAGAAGAAGGCCGTGTAGTCGATGACGCCGGTGCCGAACGGCACCATGTCGTAGCCGTTGCCGCTCGCCGGGTTGAGGACGCCGTCCTTGGCGTGGAACAGCGGGTAGCGGCGGTCGTGGGCGGCCACCAGGGCGGCGGGGTCGAAGACGTCCTGCTGGACGGAGCCGTCGTGGGCGGTGAAGGACCGGAACTTGTACTGGGCGACGTGCGCCCAGAAGACGTCCATCTCCAGCCACACCAGGCGCGGGTCGGTGACCTTCAGGAAGTACTCCAGCTTGCGGACGCCGGAGCTGCGGGTGGGGCGGCCCTGGGCGTCCAGGGGGCCGCCGTCGAGGAGGAAGCCGTAGGCGGCGTCGTGGTTGTGGGTGTAGAGCTTGATCCCGAAGCCGCGGGCGATTTCGCCGAGCGCGTTCCACTTGTCGGCGGCGACGTCCCAGTCGGCCTTCACCGAGCTGTTGGTGGGGTCGCCGCCGGTGCCCATGTGGTCCATGCCGAGGGTGGCGGCGATCTCCAGGTGCTGCTTGAACCGGTCCACGTCGGCGGTGGTGAGCGGCCAGGAGCCGGGGATGAAGCCGTGGTTGCCCTGGGCGCGCAGGCCGTACGCGTCCAGCCAGGAGCGCAGCAGCCGGGCGCCCTCGACGGACTCCAGGTTGGCGCCGCCGGGGGCGTTGGCGTGCTGTCCGTAGCCGGCGAACTCCACCTGCCGGTAGCCGAACCGGGCGAGTTGTTCGAAGACGGCCCGGAAGCCGGAGGGGAGGTCGGTGGTCAGCGGGTCGCGGCCGATGGCGTCGCGCACCGTGTAGAGGATGATGCCGCGCCGCTCGGCGGGGACCAGGACGGGTCCTCTGCCCTTGCCCCGGCCGCCCGCCACCGGGCCGTCGGCGGCGTGCACCGGGGCGGCGCCGAGGACCGGGGCGGCTATGGCGCCGGCGGCGACGGCGGTGCAGGTGGACAGGAAGCCGCGGCGGCCGATGCCGAGGGCGCGGCGCAGGCCCTCGCCGGGGCCGGCGGTGTGCTCGGGGTTCGCGGGGTTCGCGGGGTGTTCGGGGTTGTGCTGCACGGGTGCCTCTTCTCTCGTGTGTTCTCTCGTGCGGTTCACGTGGGCTGTGCGGGCGAGAGTCCCGGTCAGGCGAGGCCTGCCAGGCCGAGCAGGAGGTTCTTCACCTCGGTGGCCGCGACGCGGTCGCCGAGGTCGTGGGGGGTGGAGCACAGGAGGAGCGGACCGTCCTCGTCGCGCTCGGGCAGCCGGCCGTGGCTGCCGCGGACGGGTGACGGGTCCAGCGGGACGACGGCCATGCGGTAGCGCAGGCCGAGCTTCTTGCGGGCCAGCGCTCCGGCCGCCTTCAGCTTCACGTACGGGTCGAGGGGGTCCATGAAGAGCTCGGCGGGGTCGTAGCCGGGCTTGCGGTGGATCTCCACGAGCTGCGCGAAGTCGGGGGCGCGGGCGTCGTCGAGCCAGTAGTAGTAGGTGAACCAGCTGTCCGGCTCGGCGACCAGGACCAGTTCGCCGGCGCGCGGGTGGTCGAGGCCGTGGGCCTTCTTGCCCTCGTCGCCGAGGACCTCGGCGACGCCCGGCTCCTTCGCCAGCAGGTCCCGGACCCTCTCCAGGTCCTCGCCGCGGCGGACGTAGACGTGGGCGGTCTGGTGGTCGGCGACGGCGAAGGCGCGGGAGGCCATCGGGTCCAGGTACTCCATGCCGTCCTGGGTGTGCACCTCCAGCAGCCCGGCGCGGCGCAGCACCCGGTTGACGTCCACCGGCCGGGAGACCGGGGTGATGCCGTACTCGGAGAGCGCGACGACGGTGCGGCCCTCGGCGCGGGCGTCGTCCAGCAGGGGGGCGACGGCGGCGTCGAGGTCGGCGGCGGCCCGCAGGGAGCGGGGGTCGTCGGGGCCGTAGCGCTGCAGGTCGTAGTCGAGGTGGGGCAGGTAGCACAGGGCGAGGTCGGGCCGGCGGGTGCGCAGGATGTGCCGGGTGGCGTCCACGATCCACCGGCTGGAGACGAGGTCGGCGCCCGGTCCCCAGAAGTTGAACAGCGGGAACGTGCCGAGTTCCGCGGTGAGTTCGTCGTGCAGGGCGGGCGGCCGGGTGTAGCAGTCGGGTTCCTTGCGGCCGTCGGCGTAGTAGACGGGGCGGGGGGTGACGGTGATGTCGGTGTCGGCGCCCATCGCGTACCACCAGCAGATGTTGGCGACGGTGTAGTCGGGCTTGACGCGGCGGGCGGCGTCCCAGAGCTTGTCGCCGGAGACCAGGCCGTTGTGCTGCCGCCACAGCAGGACGTCGCCGAGTTCGCGGAAGTACCAGCCGTTGCCGATGATGCCGTGCTCGGAGGGGAGCGCGCCGGTGAGGAAGGTGGACTGGGCGGCGCAGGTGACGGCGGGCAGCACGGTGCCGAGCGGCGCGCTGGAGCCCTCGGCGGCGAGGGACCTGAGGCGCGGCATGTGGTCCAGGAGGCGCGGGGTGAGGCCGACGACGTCGAGGACCAGCAGCGGGTTCACCGGGTGGGTCACGGCAGCTCCTTGAGGCCGAGGTCGGTCAGCAGGTCGCCGGCCAGGGTGAGTTCGGCGGCGATGCCGTCGGCGAGGCGGGCCCGGTCGCGAGGACGCAGTTCGGGCGGCAGGGCCTGCCAGGTGTAGGTCTCGACCTCGAGGTGGCGGGTGCGGGGGCGGGGCCCGCCGACGAGCCGGGCCAGCGCCGCCCGCAGGACCGGCAGGGTGGAGGTGAGCGGCGGCACGGGCGCGGCGTGCAGCGGGACGTGGAAGTGGGCACGCCAGGGCACGTGGCGCGGCAGGCCGCCGGGGGCGAGTGCCTCGGGCAGGTCGTCGACGGCGCGCAGGGCGCCGTCCGGGGTGCGGGCGCGGGTCTGGTGGAGGAAGCGGGGCTCGGCGAAGGCTGCCAGCGCCTCGCGTTCGGCGTCCTGTCCGGGGTCCTGCGCGTGCAGGGCGGCGGAGAGCTGGGACTTGACCACGGGGACGCCCGCCGTCCCGAGGGCGTCCAGGGCGGTCTCCGGGTCCTCGAAGGAGGTGGCCAGGTGGCAGGTGTCCACGCAGACGCCGATGCGGGGGTGGGCGATCTCGGTGACGGGGACGACGGCGTCGCCGGTCGTCTCGATCACGCAGCCGGGTTCCGGCTCCAGCCCGACGCGGATGGAGCGTCCGGTGAGCTCCTGGAGCGCGTCCAGCCGTTCGCCCAGGGTGCGCAGGGCGGCCAGGGCCCGGCCGGCGCGTTCCTCGTCGTATGCGGTGCGCCAGGCCAGGGGCAGGGTGGAGATGGTGCCCTCGGCGGCGTCGTCGGGGAGGAGCTGGGTGAGGATGCGGGCCAGCGCCGTGGTGTGCTCCAGGCGTTCGGGGTCGGCCCAGTCCGGGGTGTAGACGCGGTACTTGACCTCCTGGGCACCGAAGCCCTGGTAGGGGAAGCCGTTGAGGGTGACCACCTCCAGGCCGCGGCGGTCGAGTTCGCCGCGCAGGTGCCGCAGGGCGGCCGGGTCGGCGGCGAGGGCGCGGGCGGCGTCGTGGGCGAGCCAGAGGCCGATGCCGAGCCGGTCGCGGCCCAGACGCCTGCGGACGGGTTCGCAGTGGTCCCGGAGCTGGGCGAGGACGCCGTCCAGAGTCTCGGCGGGGTGGACGTTGGTGCAGTAGGCGAGGTGGACGACCGAGCCGTCCGGGTGCCGGAAGCGCATGGTCATTCGCCCCCGCGCAGGATGGAGTTGCCCTCGTGGGTGGCCGCGGCCTCGACGGGGCTCAGGTCCAGGCGGCCGCTGCTCCCGTAGAAGGCGACCGGGTTGCGCCACAGCACGAGGTCGACGTCGTCCTCGGAGAAGCCGGCCGCGAGCATGGCGTCGCCGACCTTGCGGGTCTTCAGCGGGTCGCTCTTGCCCCAGTCCGCCGCGGAGTTGACCAGGACGCGTTCGGGGCCGTAGGCACGCAGCACGGCGACCATGCGGTCCTCGTCCATCTTGGTGTCGGGGTAGACGGAGAACCCGAGCCAGGCGCCGCTGTCCTTGGCCTCCTTGACGGTGGTCTCGTTGAGGTGGTCGAGCAGGACCCGGTCCACCGGCAGGGCGGACTCGCGGACCACGTCCAGGGTGCGCCGCAGCCCGGTGAGCTTGTCGCGGTGCGGGGTGTGGACCAGGGCGGGCAGCCCGTGGTCGGCGGCCAGTTCGAGCTGGGCGGCCAGCGCGTGGTCCTCGGCCGGGGTCAGGGAGTCGTAGCCGATCTCGCCGACGGCGACCACGCCGTCCTTGACCAGGTACCGGGGCAGCTCCTCCAGGACGGGCAGGCAGCGCGGGTCGTTGGCCTCCTTGGGGTTGAGGGCGATGGTGCAGTGGTGGGCGATGCCGTACTGGGAGGCGCGGAACGGCTCCCAGCCGAGGAGGCCGTCGAAGTAGTCGAAGAAGGTGGCCGGGGAGGTGCGGGGCTGGCCGAGCCAGAAGGCGGGCTCGACGACCGCGCGGACGCCGGCGGCGCGCATCGCCTCGTAGTCGTCGGTGGTGCGCGAGGTCATGTGGATGTGCGGGTCGAAGATGCGCATCAGGTCTCCTCCGTGTGGGGGTCGGCGAGGGCCAGGACGCGGTACAGGTCCGGCGGGACGGCACGGCCGGCGGCTTCCCGTTCGGCGGCGAAGTCGCCCAGCATGCGGACGAGTTCGGTGTCGCCGTGGGCGCGTTCCGCGAGCCGGTCGACCGCGTCGAGGGGGACGCCGGTGAAGAGGCACTTGAGGACGGCGTGCCGCCAGTCGTGGCCGGGGAGGTGGCGGGCGCCGTAGGGGCCGACGGCGGCGGCCACCAGGCGGGTGTCGTTGGTGCGCAGGGCGTCCTCCACCAGGGCCAGGGCCTCGTCGCCGGGGACCAGGTGGGGCAGGGCCAGCAGCACGGCGCGGCGTTCGGCGGCGGTGCCGCGGTGGTAGAGGCGGGCCAGGGTGTCCGGGCCGGCCGCGGCGGCGTGCAGCAGCAGGACGCGGGCGTCGTCGGCGTGGTCGGGGCCGGTGCGGCGGCCGGCCTCGGCGAACCGGAGTTCCCAGGCGGAGTCCGCGGCCTCGGCGAGGGCCTTCTCCAGCCAGTCACGGGCGTCCGGCGGGAGGCTCGCGGCGAGCCGTGCGCGCAGGGCGGCCGGGGCGGGCGGGACGGCCGGGGCGGCGGCCGGGGCAACCAGGGCGTCCGGGGCGGGCGTCCGCGCGGCGGGGTCGCCGGCGGTGGGGCGGGGGGCGGCGGGGTCGGTCACGGGGTGCTCCCTTCGGCTGCGGTGCCCGCGGCGCGGCGGAGGAAGGCCAGGGAGTGCTCGGCGTACCGGGGCCCGGCGTGCGAGTGGCGGGGCAGTTCGACGACGGTGAGGCCGCGGTAGTCCGCCTCGGCGAGCGCGGCCAGGACGGGCGGGAAGTCGATCTCGCCCTCCCCGAACGGCAGGTGCTCGTGGACGCCGCGGCGCATGTCCTCGATCTGCACGTGCCGCAGCCAGGGCGCGGCCCGGCGCACGCACTCGGCGGGCGGGAGGGGCTCCAGGCACTGGCAGTGGCCGATGTCCAGGGTGAGCCCGAGCGGTTCCGGGTCGCCGAGCAGATGGCGCAGCCGGTGGAAGCCGGCCAGGTCGGCGAGGAGGTGGCCGGGCTCCGGCTCGATCGCCAGCGGCACGCCGGAGGCGGCGGCCGCGTCCAGGACGGGGGTGAGCGCCTCGGCCAGCCGCTTCCACGCGGTCTCCTGGTCGACGCCGTGGGGCAGGACGCCGCTGAAGCAGTGGACGGCGTGCGCCCCGAGGTCGGCGGCGACGCGGACGGCACGGAGCAGGAGGTCGACGCGGCGGCCCCGGTCCTCCGGGTCGGGGTCGAGGAGGGACGGGCCGTGCTTGCGGCGGGGGTCGAGGACGTAGCGGGCGCCGGTCTCGACGGTGACCGTCAGGCCCAGCTCGGCCAGCAGCGCGCCCACGGCGGCGGTGCGGGCGGCGAGGCCGGGGGCGAGCGGGTCGAGGTGCATGTGGTCGAGGGTGAGCCCGACGCCGTCGTAGCCCAGGTCGGCGAGGAGGGCGAGGGCGTCGCCGAGCCGGAGGTCGGCGAGCCCGTTGGTGCCGTAGCCGAGCTTCGGTGCGGGTCGGGTCACGTCAGGCTCACTTTCTGGCCGAGGCGGCGGGCGGCGGGGGCGAGCGCGGCGGTCAGCAGGGCGGTCACCGGGGCGTTCGCCCGGGCCGCGAGGGCGGCCTGCAGGGGTATCAGGGCACGGATCCCGCCCCCGACGGCGCGCTGCGTCAGCTGGGGCGAGGGGTTGAGCACGGCGTGCAGCAGCGGCCGCGCCGCGGTCGCGGCGTAGGCGGCGGCGAGCACGGCGGTCACCGCGTCACCGGCGGTGCGGGGGCGCCCCGGGGAAGGGCGCGCGGAACGAAGCGCGGAACGGTGCGGCCGGCCGGGCAGCCACCTCCCCCGGCCGCCCGCCCCGGGCACCGCCGCCGCCGCCGCCGTCGCCGTCCGGCCCGCCCCGGGCACCGCCGCCGCGGTCGCCGCCCGGCGGGCCACGCCGGAGGCGATCGCGGCGGTCACCCCGAGCGCCGTCGCGGAGGTGAGGGGCGTGCCGCCGCGGGTCTCGTGGCGGGAGACCGTGGTCACCGCGTACGTGTGCGCGCCGAGGGCCAGGGCGGACGGCACCGCGCCGCGCACCGGGCCGGTGGCGGCGGCACCGAGGAGGAGGTCCAGGGCGCGCGCCGCGCCCATGGCCGCGGGCCCGTACCCGGTCCGCTTGAGCCACAGGTCGTAGGCCCAGACCGTGCCCGCCAGTGGTGCCGCGACGTTCAGGGCGCGGCGGCCCGCCAGTGCGGCGCACCCGAGGCCCGCGGCCGTGAGCGCCCCCGCGGCGGCCAGCGCGGCGCGGGGCGACACCCGGCCGGACGGCAGGGGGCGCGCGGGGCGTTCCCGGGCGTCCTCCTCCCGGTCCGCCCAGTCGTTGAGCGCCATCCCCGCCGCGTACAGGCACAGCGAGGCGCCGGCCGCGCCGAGGGTCCGCGCCCCGGGCCGTCCGCCGCCCGCGGCCGCTCCGGCGAGGGCGTCCCCCGGCACCGTGAACAGGGCGGAGACGCGCAGCAGTTCGGCCCAGTCCCGGGCGGTCGCCGTCATGCGTCCTCCCCGAGCCGCCGCGCGAACTCCAGCAGGCGCCCGTACTGCTCCCCGAGGGCGACCGGCCCCTCCCCCACCGGGTCCTTGAAGTAGAAGCCGAGCTCGGCGAGCGGGCCGGACAGGCCGCGTTCGGCCGCGCGGGCGGCGAGCCGTGCCAGGTCGAGGACCAGCGGCGCGGCCAGCGCGGAGTCGCAGCCCTGCCAGGTGGTCTGCAGGACCATCCGGGTGCCGAGGAAGCCCTCGAAGGCGATGTGGTCCCAGGCGGTCTTCCAGTCCCCGAGCGAGGGGACGTCGTCGATGTGGGTCCGGCCCTCCGGCTCGGTGCCGAGGGCGTCGGCGAGGACGCGTGCCTTGCCCGCGTTCTTGGCCGCGGCGGCGGCCGGGTCGGCCAGCGCCGCGCCGTCCCCGCCGCCGAGCAGGTTGGTGCCGGACCAGGCCCGCACCTCGAGGGCGCGCTGCGCGAACATCGGCGCCAGCACGGCCCGCAGCAGGGTCTGCCCGGTCTTGCCGTCCCGCCCCGCGTAGGGCAGTCCGCTCTCCGCCACCAGGGCGGCGAGCTCCGGGTGCTGGACGCCGATCGAGGGCGTGAAGTTGACGTACGGGCAGCCGGCCCGCAGCGCCGCCGCGGCGTACACCGCGCTGACCGGGAGCCCCGGGTCGGCGGTGAGCGGTTCGGTGGAGGCGACGTTGACCACCACCACCCGGGTGAGCCGGTGCCGCCGCGCGAAGTCCCGTATGTCGTCGGCCGGTCCGTCGACCCGGTCCCACCCGCCGTCGCGCACGCCCGGCCTGATCTCCCGGTCGGCCGCGCCGAGTTCGGCCCGGACCGCGTCGGGCAGCCCGTGCGGCAGCACGCCCGCCCCGGCCAGGGCCTCGGCCCGCTTGGGCAGCGGGCACTCCGCGGTGTCGTGGCCGCCGAAGACCAGTAACGGCAGCGGGGTCAGCCCGCTGCGGGCGAAGGGGGGCGTCTCGGTGAGCATGCCGGTGGCCGGACGCAGACCGGCGGTCAGGGCCGCGCACCCCGCGACGACGGTGGTGCCGACGGAGCCCCGGGCCCCGATCATCCAGACGCCCACCCGGGGCGGTGAGTCGAACGCGGACATGAAGCTGCCTCCTCGGTACGCACGGTGAACGGGGACGGAGCGGGAATCGGGCGGCCCGTGGCGGGCCGCCGACCGTGCGGGAAATCAAGGTGGTCCAACCGCGCCGGAGAAACAAGAAGGCACCCGCGGGACGGATGGTGCGCCGGGAGGCGACGGGCGGAGGTCCGGCGTCCTCCGCCCGCCGCCGGCGCGAGGCCTACGCGGAGGGCCGCGAAGGCAGTTCCTTGATCCGGATGTCCCGGAAGGACACCTGGTCACCGGCCCCGTGGTTCTGCAGGCCGATGTGGCCGTCCCGCAGGCTGCGGGCCGGGTCGGTGTTGGTGAAATCGTTGATCTTGACGCCGTTGAGCCAGATCTTCATCCGCTCCCCCTGGACGCGGATCTCGTACGTGTTCCACTCCCCCGGCGGGTTGAGCGCCCGGTCCCGCTTGGCGAGGTCGGCGGAGCGGAAGCTGTACACGGACCCGGTGGTGCGGTCCGGGCTGTCGGTGGCGTCGATCTGGATCTCGTAACCGTTGTTCACGGCCGACCACGGGTCGTCGGAGGCGGGGAAGCCCACGAAGACGCCCGAGTTGTCGTCGCCCTCCGTCCTCCAGTCCAGCTTGAGGGAGTACGACCCGAGTTCCTTGCCCGCGTACCAGAGCATGCCCATGCCGCCGACCGAGGTGAGGGTGCCGTCCTCGGAGAAGGCGAACGAGCCGGGCCCGGCCTGCCGCCAGTCGGCGAGCGAGGCGGCGGTGCCGTCGAAGAGCGGCCGGTAGCCGTTCTCCGGGCGGCAGTCCGCCCGGGCGTCGCCGATCGCCCACCGGATGCCGCCCGCCAGGTGCTCGCGGAAGGCGGGCTCGGCGTACGACTCCTTGGTGTGGCCGAGCCCCGTGGAGAAGGCCCGCCCGCCCTCGTACTCCTGGCACCAGGCGATCGGGTGGTCGCCGTTCATGCTGCCGCCGGAGTACGAGGACTCGTCGAGGGAGGCGAGCACGTGGACGTGCTCGCGGGGGTTCTCCCGGTAGTCGTAGAGCTCGTCGGTGCGCACCCAGCGCGGGTCCAGGTGCGCGGTGGACGGGTGGGCGCGGTCCTCGACGTCGATCGCCGCCCGCTGGATCGCCGGGTGCGAGCGGAAGTAGGCGCCGGCCAGGCCGCCGTAGAACTCCCAGTCGTACTCGGTGTCGGTGGCCGCGTGCACGCCCACGTAGTTGCCGCCGGAGCGGATGTACTCCTCGAAGGCGGCCTGCTGGGTGTCGTCGAGGACGTCGCCGGTGGTGGAGAGGAAGACGACCGCGTCGTAGCGGGCCAGGTTGGCCCGGGTGAACGCGCCGGCGTCCTCGGTGGCGTCGACGGCGTAGCCGTCCGCCGCGCCCAGGTCCCGCACGGCGGCGACGCCGTCGGGGATGGAGTCGTGGCGGAAGCCGGCGGTCTTGGAGAAGACCAGGACGCGCCTGCCGTCGTCGGTGGCGCCGTCGTCCTGCGAGGCGGCCGGTCCGGCCGCCAGTCCGCCGGCCAGGAGGGCGGCCGAGGCGACCGCCGTCCAGACCCGCGCGGAGATGCGTGCGGAGGTGCGCATGGCTGTCACGTCTCCCGGTCAGCCGGTGGTGAAGGTGAAGTCGTCCACGTCGTACAGCGCGCCGGTGCCCTCGCCCTGGAAGACCAGGTAGAGCTCGGTGGCGCCGTCCGGGGCCCCGGAGAGGTCCGCGGTGACGTCGGTGAACGTGTCCCAGCCTCCGGTCACCGGTACGGTCGCGGTGCCCAGCAGGGTTCCGGTGGGCGAGCCGGCGCGGAACTCCAGGGTGCCGCCGGCGCCGCCGGAGGAGACCCGGGCGGTCACCGAGGTGGCCTCGGAGAGGTCGTACGGGGTGAACGAGATCCAGTCGCCGGCGTTGATGTCGCCGACCGTCCGGCCGCCGTGCGCCGTCTCCTTCTCCATGCGGCCGACGCCCGAGGAGTCGCCGTAGTGCTCGGCCTGGCGGTTCTCCGGCTGGAGCACGACCTGGTCGTGGACGGTGAGCGGGGCCTGGCCGCCTCCGCCGCCGTCGGTGTACTGCGCGTCGACCACGCCGAACACGTTGGCGCTGGCGTCGTGGCCGCCGTCGGCGGTGGTCTGCAGGGTGCCGGTGCAGCCGTTCGCCGAGGTCAGCGGGTGACCGTGGCTGTCGTGGCCGAGGACGAAGGTGACGGTGACCTTGGAGCAGTCGATCCGCCGGCCGTCCTCGCGGTCGGTGACCTTCACCTGGAAGGGGATGGCGTCGCCGAAGGAGAACAGCTCGCCGTCGCCCGGCGTGACGAGCTCGACCTTCGGGGCGGTGTTGCCGACGACCACGCGCACGGTGGCCTTGGCGGTGCGGCCGGTCGGGTCGGTGACGGTCAGCTTGGCGGTCCAGGTGCCGTTCTTCTTGTAGGTGTACCGCGGGTTCGGGGCGGTGGACGTCCCGCCGTCGCCGAACTCCCACCGGTAGGTGAGCTGGTCGCCGTCGGGGTCGGCGGTGCCCTCGGAGGAGAAGGACACCTTCAGCGGCGCCTTGCCGGAGGTGACCGACGCGGTGGCCTCGGCGAGCGGGGAGCGGCCGCCGGTGGCGTTCTCGATGCGGTAGAGGGCGGAGTTCTCGTCGCCGGCGAACCACTGGAGGCCGTAGTCGAGGACGTAGAGCGCGCCGTCCGGGCCGAACTCCATGTCGGTGATCTGGGTGCCGTCCCACGGGAGGTCGTTGATGGCCTGGACGGTGCCGTCGGCGTCCGCGGTCACCCGCTTGATCCATTGCCGGCCGAACTCGGAGACGAACACGTCGCCGTCGAACTCCTCGGGGAACTTCACCGGGGAGTCCAGGTCGGGGTCGTAGTGGTAGACGGGGGCGCTCATCGGGGACTCGGAGCCGCTCCCGAACTCCGGGACGCTGCCGCCGTCGTAGGCGATCCAGGCGGGCTGGGCCGGGGGCAGCTCGCGCAGACCGGTGTTGTGCCGCGAGTCGTTGACCGGGGCGGCGCAGTCGAAGGCCTCACCCGAGGTGCCGGTGGCGAAGTCGTAGTCGCGGTAGGCGTCGTTGTCACCGGTGCAGAACGGCCAGCCGAAGTTGCCGGGGCCGGTGACCCGGGCGAACTCGACCTGCCCGGCCGGACCGCGCTCCGGGTCCGCGGCGCCGGCGTCGGGGCCGTAGTCGCCGACGTAGAGGATGCCGGTCTCCCGGTCCACGTTGAACCGGTAGGGGTTGCGGAAGCCCATGGCGTAGATCTCGGGACGGGTGCCCTCGGTGCCGGGGGCGAACAGGTTGCCCTCGGGGATCGAGTACGAGCCGTCCTCGTTCACCTTGATCCGCAGGATCTTGCCCCGCAGGTCGTTGGTGTTGCCGGAGGTGCGGCGGGCGTCGAAGGACGGGTTGCGGTTCTCCCGGTCGTCCAGCGGGGAGTAGCCGTCCGACTGGAACGGGTTGGAGTCGTCGCCCGTGGAGAGGTACAGGTTGCCCTGGGCGTCGAAGTCGATGTCGCCGCCGACGTGGCAGCAGATGCCGCGGGTGGTCTCCACCTCGAGGACGTTGGCCTCGCTGTCGAGGTTCAGGGTGCCGTCCTCGTTCAGCGTGAACCTCGAGAGCCGGTTCACGCCCTCGAAGGGCTCGAAGTCCGCGGCGGTGCCGGTCTCGGGCGCGTCGCCCTCGGGGGTGTCCAGCCGGGGCGCGTAGTACAGGTACACGTACCGGTTCTGCTCGAAGTCCGGGTCGACGGCGATGCCCTGGAGCCCCTCCTCGTCGTGCGAGTACACGTCGAGGCGGCCGGAGAGGCTGGTGTTGCCGGCGTCGTCGGTCAGGTAGAGCGAACCGTCGCGGGAGGTGGTGAGCACCGACCGGTCGGGCAGCACCGCCAGCGACATCGGTTCGCCGATCATCTCGACGCCCTTGGCGAGGGTGACCTGCTGGAACTGCGCCTCCTCGGCCGCGGGAGCGGCCGGCGCGGCCCCGGCCGGGCCGGTCGCCAGGGTCAGGGAGGTGCAGGCCAGCAGTGCGCCGCCGAGCAGCGCCACGGCCTTGTTGAATCGTTTCTGCCGGTTCCTTCTGTTCGAGCGCACGGAAAATCCTCCGTCGGCTGGTGAACGTGCGGGTGTACGCCGGGATGCGCCGGCAGCCCGGTGGGTCCGGTGTGGCGCGGCGGAAGCCGGCCGGGCGGTCAGTTGCCGCCGAACGCGGCGTCGAAGGACGCCGTGGGAGGGTCGAAGTCGAACGCCTTGAGCCGCGTGAGCGCCTCGGGCGCGCCCTGGAGCCGGTCCATGCCGGCGTCCTCCCACTCGACCGAGACCGGGCCCGCGTACCCGATGGAGCGCAGCATCCGGAAGACGTCCTCCCACGGCACGTCGCCGTGTCCGGCCGAGACGAAGTCCCAGCCGCGACGCGGGTCGCCCCAGGGCAGGTGGGAGCCGAGCCGGCCGTTGCGTCCGTCGAGGCGCTTGCGGGCCTCCTTGCAGTCCACGTGGTAGATCCGGTCGCGGAAGTCCCACAGGAAGCCGACCGGGTCGAGGTCCTGCCACACGAAGTGCGAGGGGTCGAAGTTGAGTCCGAAGGCGGGCCGGTGGCCGACGGCCTCCAGGGCCTTCTGGGTCGTCCAGTAGTCGTAGGCGATCTCGCTGGGGTGGACCTCGTGGGCGAACCGGACGCCCTCGGCGTCGAACACGTCCAGGATCGGGTTCCAGCGGTCGGCGAAGTCCTGGTAGCCGCGCTCGATCATCGACTCCGGGGCGGGCGGGAACATGGCGACCAGGTGCCAGACGGCCGAGCCGGTGAAGCCGATGACGGTGTCCACGCCGAAGGCGGCGGCGGCCCGGGCGGTGTCGGCGATCTCGGCGGCGGCCCGGCGGCGGACGCCCTCCGGCTCGCCGTCGCCCCAGATCCGGGCGGGCAGGATCGCCTGGTGGCGCTCGTCGATGATGGCGTCGCAGACCGCCTGCCCCACCAGGTGGTTGGAGACGGCCCAGCACTTCAGGCCGTACTTGTCGAGGAGTTGCCGGCGGCCGTCCAGGTAGGACGGGTCGGCGAGCGCCTTGTCGACCTCGAAGTGGTCTCCCCAGCAGGCGAGTTCGAGGCCGTCGTAGCCAAAGTCGCGGGCCAGCCGGCAGACCTCCTCGAGCGGCAGGTCGGCCCACTGTCCGGTGAAGAGGGTGAAGTTGCGGGGCACGGTCGGTCTCCTCGGTCGGGTCGCGTGAGGGGGTCGTTTCCGGACGTCGCGTGCGGACGTCGGGGCCGGGCGGGGCCCGCGCTCATCCCACGGTGGTGTAGGCGGAGCCCTTGGCGGCGCTCTCCTCGACCGCCGCGAGGACCTTCTGGACGCGCAGCCCGTCCTCGAAGGTCGGCGCGACCGGTTCGCCGGCGTGCACGGCGTGCACCAGGTCGCGGGCCTGGTGGACGAAGGAGTGCTCGTAGCCCAGGCCGTGCCCGGGCGGCCACCAGGCCTCCAGGTAGGGGTGCTCCGGCTCGGTGACCAGGATCCGGCGGAACCCCGCTTGCGCGGCGGGCTCCCGGTGGTCGTGGTACTCCAGCTCGTTCAGGCGTTCCAGGTCGAAGGCCAGCGAGCCGTCGGAGCCGTTGAGTTCGATGCGCAGGGCGTTCTTGCGGCCGGTCGCGAAGCGGGTCGCCTCGAAGGAGGCGAGGGCGCCGCCGGTGAACCGGCCGGTGAACAGGGCGGCGTCGTCGACGGTGACCGCTCCGGTGCCGTGGGAGGCGCCGGCCGAGGCGAGCCCGCTCGAGGCGGTGGCGGGCAGCGGGCGTTCCCGCACGAAGGTCTCGGTGAGCGCCGACACCCCGGCGAGGGTGTCGCCCGCCAGGTGCTGGGCCAGGTCGACGATGTGGGCGCCGAGGTCGCCCAGCGCCCCGGACCCGGCGGCCTCCTTGCGCAGCCGCCAGGTGAGCGGGAAGGCGGGGTCCACCAGCCAGTCCTGGAGGTAGGCGACGCGCACGTGGCGGAGCGTGCCCAGCCGGCCGGCGGCGACCATCTCGTGGGCCAGCGAGGCGGCGGGCACCCGCCGGTAGTTGAAGCCGACCATGGCCGTCCGGCCGCGGCCGGCCGCGGCGCGGGCCGCCTCCACCATGGCCTCCGCCTCGGCGACGCTGTTGGCGAGCGGCTTCTCGCACAGGACGTGCTTGCCTGCCTCGAGGGCGGCGATCGCGATCTCGGCGTGGCTGTCGCCGGGGGTGCAGATGTCGACGAGGTCGACGTCGTCGCGGGCGATCAGGGCACGCCAGTCGGTCTCGGTCGCCGCCCAGCCGTGGCGGTCCGCCGCGGCGCGGACCGCCTCGGGGTCGCGGCCGCAGATCGCGGCGAGCCGGGGTTGCAGGGGCAGGTCGAAGACGCGGCCGACGGTGCGCCAGGCCTGGGAGTGGGCGGCGCCCATGAAGGCGTAGCCGACCATGCCGACCCCTAGGGGGCGGGGCTGTGCCATGCGTTTCTCCTCCTCATCGACACGCGCGGTCCGGGGCGGGCCCTCCTTCGGGGGGGCCCGGCCCCGCCGGCGCACCTCGTCGCTTCCTCACCGCCGGGTGTGCGGCACACCGGCGGCGTCGGTCAGTCGAAGCCGATCGGCATGTACTGGTCGACGTTGGACTTGTCGACCACCGCGGAGTAGGCGGTGACCTGCGAGGGGATCTCGAACTCGGCGAGCCCGGAGACCCCCTTGCCCTGGCCCAGGGCGCGGGCGAGGTCGATCGCCGAGGCGGCCATCGTCGGCGGGTACAGCACCGTCGCCTTGAGGACGCCGTCGTCGGCCTTGATCGCCTCGAACGCCGAGAGCGCTCCGGCGCCGCCGACCATCAGGAAGTCGTCGCGGCCGGCCTGGTCGATGGCGCGCAGCGCGCCCACGCCCTGGTCGTCGTCGTGGTTCCACAGCGCGTCGAACTTCGACTGGGCCTGCAGCAGTTGGGCCATCTTGGCCTGCCCGCTCTCGACCGTGAAGTCGGCGGCCTGGCGGGCCACCTTGCGGATGTTGGGGTAGTTCTTCAGCGCGTCGTCGAAGCCCTTGGTGCGCTGCCGGGTCAGTTCCAGGTTGTCGAGTCCGGCGAGCTCGACGACCTTGGCGTCGGCCTTGTCCTTGAGCTTCTCGCCGATGTAGTGCCCGGCGTTGAGGCCCATGCCGTAGTTGTCGCCGCCGACCCAGCAGCGGAAGGCCTGGGGCGAGCTGAAGATGCGGTCGAGGTTGACCACCGGGATGCCGGCCCGCATGGCCTTGAGGCCGGTCTGGGTGAGGGCGGCGCCGTCGGCGGGCAGGATGACCAGGACGTCGACCTTCTTGTTGATCAGCGTCTCGATCTGGCCGATCTGGGTGGCCGTGTCGTTGGACCCCTCGGTGATGTCCAGGGTGACGTCCGAGTACTTCTCGGCACGGGAGCGGGCCTGCTCGTTGATGGCGTTGAGCCAGCCGTGGTCGGCCTGCGGGCCGGCGAAGCCGATGGTGACCTGCTTGCCCGGCTTGTCGTCGGCGGCGGCGGGCTGCTGGGAGGAGCCCGTGTTCTTGTCGTCCTTCTCGTTGCTGGTGCAGCCCGTGAGGAAGGCGCCGGCCGATACGGCGGCGGTCCCGAGGAGCAGTCCCCGGCGGCTCGTGAGGTCTGGCATGGCGGTGGACCCTTCTGTCGGCTCGGGATCAGGTCAGCTCGTTCTTGGCGGTGCGGCCCTGGATGAGGACGGCGGCGACGATGATCGCCCCCTTGGCGATCTGCTGGACGTCGCTCTGCAGGTTGTTCAGCGCGAAGATGTTGGTGATCGTGGTGAAGATCAGGACGCCGAGGACGGAGCCGACGATGGTGCCGCGGCCTCCGGTGAGCAGGGTCCCGCCGATGATCGCGGCGGCGATGGCGTCGAGTTCGTAGAGGTTGCCGTTGGTGTTCTGGCCCGAGCCGGAGAGCACGATCAGCATGAACGCGGCGATGCCGCAGCACAGTCCGGACAGCAGGTAGAGGTAGAGGCGCTGGCGGCGGACGTCGATGCCGGCCAGCCGGGCGGCCTCCGCGTTGCCGCCGACGGCGACGGTGCGGCGGCCGAAGGTGGTGCGGTTGAGCACCAGCCAGCCGACGACCGTCACCGCGGCGAAGACCAGCACCAGCGGGGGGATGCCGAGCACGTGGGCGTCGCGGCTGCCGAGTTCCAGCACCCCGTCGACGGTGACGATCTGGGTGCGCCCCTCGGTGATCAGCAGGGCGAGGCCGCGCGCCGAGGCGAGCATGGCGAGGGTGGCGATGAACGGCACCATCGCCCCGTAGGCGATCAGCATCCCGTTCACCAGGCCGCAGCCGAGTCCCACGATCACGGCGGTGAACAGCACCCCCGCGAACCCGAACTCCTGGGTGGCCACGGTGGTCGCCCACACGGATGCCAGGGCGACGATGGCGCCCACCGACAGGTCGATGCCGCCGGCGGTGATCACGAACGTCATGCCGACGGTGACCACGCCGATGACCGAGGCCTGGGTGAGGACCAGTTGGAGGTTGCGGAGGTCGAGGAACTGGTCGGGCCGGGTGATGCCGCCGACCACGATCAGCGCGGCCAGCACCCCCAGCAGTGACAGGGTCCGCACGTCCAGTCGTGCGAACACGGGCCGGGGGGTGGTGGGGCCGCCCTCCGTGGGCGGCGCCGACTTCCGCGCCCCGGTGGCGGGCGGGACCCCGTCGGCCGGTGGCGACATGGGTTGCGTCATGCCTGGCTCCCTTCGGCAGCCGCGTCGGTGGCGTGCAGTACGAGATCGAGGACCCGGTGCTCGTCGAGCTCCTCGGCCGGCGCGGTGTGCACCACCCGGCCCTCGCGCAGGACCAGCACCCGGTCGGCGAGGCCCAGCACCTCCGGCAGTTCGCTGGAGACCAGAAGGACGGCGAGTCCTTCGTCGGCGAGGCGCCGGATCACCGCGTAGAGCTCGGCCCGGGCGCCGATGTCCACGCCGCGGGTGGGTTCGTCGAGCAGCAGGACGCGGCAGCCGCGCAGCAGCCAGCGGGCCAGTACGGCCTTCTGCTGGTTGCCCCCGGAGAGGGTGCGCACGGCGGTGTCCGGGTTGTCCGGCCGCAGCGACAGCTCCCGGGTGGCGGCGCGGGCGGCGGCGCGCTCGGCCGCGCGGTCCAGCCAGCCGCCCTTGGCGAACCGGGCGAGCGTGGACACCGAGACGTTGCGGGTGACGCTCTCCAGCATCAGCAGCGCCTGTGCCTTGCGCTCCTCGGGGGCCAGGCCGATACCGGCGCGGACCGCGGCGGGCACGCTGCCGGGCCGCAGCGGCCGTCCGTCGACCAGGACCTGGCCGGCCGTCGGGCGGCGGGCGCCGTAGACGGTCTCCAGGATCTCGGAGCGGCCGGAACCGACCAGCCCGGCCAGGCCGACGATCTCGCCGGGCCGCAGTTCGAGGTCGAACGGCTGGAACCTCCCCTCCAGCGCGAGGCCCCGGACGGTGAGCACGGGGGCGGCGGCGGGCGTCCCGGCGGGGCGGGGCGGGAAGGCGTGCTCGACGCTGCGGCCGGTCATCAGGGAGACGATCTCCCGTGTCGGCGTGGTGCGCGCCGGCAGCCCGCCGGCCACCGCCCGGCCGTCCTTGAGCACGGTGACCCGGTCGCCGATGCGGCGGATCTCCTCCAGCCGGTGGGAGATGTACACGACCGCGACGCCCGCGTCGGTGAGGGAGTCGACGATCCGGAAGAGGTTGTCGACCTCGTCGGGGTCCAGGGCCGCCGAGGGCTCGTCCATCACGATCAGCCGCACCTCGTGGGAGAGCGCCCGGGCCATGGAGACGATCTGCTGCTGCGCGGCGGAGAGCGCGCCGACCGGCCGGGCGGGGTCGATCTCCGGGTGGCCGAGGCGGCGCAGCAGCTCGGCGGAGGCCTGGCGGGCGACGCGGGGGCGCACCACGAAGCCGGCCCTGGTCGGCTCGTGGCCCAGGTGGATGTTCTCGGCCACGGAGAGGTGCTCCACCAGGTCGAGCTCCTGGTAGATGGTGGCGATGCCCAGCTTGGTGGCCGCGTTCGGCGAGCGCAGGGAAACCGTTTCTCCTTGCCAGGTGATGGTGCCGCTGTCGGGCTGGTGGGCGCCGGCCAGCACCTTGATCAGGGTGGACTTGCCCGCGCCGTTCTGCCCGAGCAGGCAGTGGACCTCGCCTGCCCGGACCTCCAGGTCCACCCCGTCGAGGGCGCGGACGCCCGGGAAGGACTTGGTGATCGCGGTCATGGTGAGCAGCGGTACGGGGGCTTCGGACGGCATGACGGGATCTCCCGGCGGTAGGCAGGGCAGACGGGATCGCGCGCGGTCGCGGTGGTGCGGCTCGGGTGGTGCGGCTCTGTGGTGCGGCTCTGTGATGCGGCTCGTGGTGCGGCTCTGCGGTGGGGCTCGGTGCGGTGGTCCGGTGCAGTTCGGTTCAGTCCGGTCCGGTCCGGTGACCGGGTGGTCCGCCCGTCAGGCGGGCGAGAACACGTGGTCGCTGATCAGGCGGGCGGCGCCGATGACTCCGGCGGCGTTGCCCAGTTCGTCCAGGACGATCGGCAGGTTGCCGGTCGCCAGGGGCAGTGACTGGCGGTAGACCTGGGTGCGGATGGCGGCGAGCAGGTTGTGCCCGAGACCGGTCACCCCTCCGCCGATCACCACCAGGCCGGGGTTGAAGAAGCTGACGAGTCCCGCGATGACCTGTCCCGCGCGGGTCCCGCCGTCGCGGATCAGGTCGAGGCAGGTGGCGTCGCCGGCCGCCGCGGCGGCGCCGACGTCCGCCGCGGTGAGCCGGCCGTTCTCGGCCAGCCTGGCGGCGAGTTGCGGTGAACGGCCCTGCTGGGCGGCCTCCACCGCGTCCTGGGCGAGCGCGGCGCCGCTGAAGTGGGCCTCCAGACAGCCGCGGTTGCCGCAGGCGCAGGGGCGGCCGTCGGGCACGGCCTGGATGTGGCCGATGTCCCCGGCGCTGCCGGTGACACCGCGGTGGACCGTGCCCCCGACGACGATGCCGCAGCCGATGCCCGTGCCGATCTTGACGCACAGGTAGTCGTCCACGGACCGGGCGACGCCGGCGTGCATCTGGCCGAGCGCCATCAGGTTCACGTCGTTGTCGACCATGACCGGGCAGCCGAGTTCCTGGCTGAGCGCCTCGCGCACCGGGAACCCGTCCCAGCCGGGCATGATCGGCGGCGCGACCGGCACGCCCTCGGGGAAGCGGACGGGGCCCGGGACGCCGATGCCGGCGCCGTCGAAGCCTTCCGCGAGACCCGAGGCCCGCAGCTTGGCGGCCATGTCGAGGACCTGCTCGAAGACCGCGACGGGGCCCTCGCGCACGTCCATCGGCTGGGTCAGGTGGCCGAGGACCTCCAGCTCCGCGTTGGTGACGGCGACGTCGACCGAGGTCGCGCCGATGTCCACGCCGAGGAAGCGGAGGCCGGGGGCCAGACGGACGTTGTGGGAGCGGCGGCCGCCGCGGGAGGCGGCGAGTCCGTCGGCGACGACCAGTCCCGTCTCCAGGAGCCGGTCCACCTCGACGGCCAGCCTCGACCTCGACAGGTCGACCCGGTCCCCGAGCTGCGCCCGGGAGTTGGGGCCCTCGTCCCTCAACAGCCGCAGGATGCGGGCCTGATGACCGGTGGCGGGCCGTGCGGTCATGCGTCTCACAGTCCCCTCCCCGGTTCGACGTCCCGTGCCCTGGCTTGCTTTCGCGGAGAACGTAGCAGCGGCGGTGCGGGGTGGGAAGAAGTCGCGCACGATTCCGTACCAACTTTCTCCCGTCGCAGGACAAAGCCGCGACGGCACCCGCCCCGCGCCCGTCCCGGCGTGGTGCGCGGGGGTGCGGCACGAGGACGGCCGCGGGCGGGGTGGTGAACGGGACGAGGCCTGGTGGGGG
Organism: Streptomyces sp. NPDC002640; assembly: GCF_053592575.1. Taxonomy (NCBI): domain Bacteria; kingdom Bacillati; phylum Actinomycetota; class Actinomycetes; order Kitasatosporales; family Streptomycetaceae; genus Streptomyces; species Streptomyces sp. NPDC002640. The sequence goes on from NZ_JBSFVZ010000010.1 coordinate 278,266, forward strand.
GGGTGCGTGCCCCAGGGGGGTGGGGGGTGGGGAGGTCGGTAGCATCGGGAGCGATCCGTACTGGACGTACTGGACGTTCCGTCAGGAAGGAATCAATCGTGGCCACCACGCGATCCGCCCACACCGTCTGGGAGGGCAACCTGCTCGAGGGCAACGGCGTCGTCACCTTCGACTCGTCCGGCATCGGCGAGCAGCCGGTCTCCTGGCCCTCCCGCGCCGAGAAGGCGAACGGAAAGACCAGCCCGGAGGAGCTGATCGCCGCGGCCCACTCGTCGTGCTTCTCGATGGCGCTGTCGCACGGCCTGGCCGGCGCCGGCACGCCGCCGCAGCGGCTCACCACCTCCGCGGACGTGAGCTTCCAGCCCGGCGAGGGCATCACCGGCATCCACCTGACGGTGGAGGGCACGGTCCCCGGCATCGACAACGACACGTTCGTCGCCGCCGCCGAGGACGCCAAGAAGAACTGCCCGGTCAGCCAGGCGCTCACCGGCACCACCATCACCCTGTCGGCCAAGCTGGCCTGACGCCGTCGGGGGGGGGGGGGCGGCCCCCCCCCCCCCCCCCCCCGCGGGCGCGGCAA